>DASWAK010000386.1:0-44442 GCA_036391175.1 Pseudolabrys sp. | reverse complement strand
TGCGGCGGCTTACATCTGGTTCAAGGTGCCAGGGCTCGGGTTCGTGATCGGCCTTGCCATGATCTGCAACCTTATTGCGGCTGCGCTCGGCGGAATTCTCATCCCACTTGCTCTACACCGGCTCAAATTCGATCCGGCAGTGGCGTCAAGCCCGTTTGTGACCACAGTGACTGATGTGGTGGGCTTTTTCTCATTTTTGAGCATTGCCAGCCTGTGGTTCGGCCTGCGCTGAAAGGGTATCGGTGCGGTTACGACTTGTTCACCCTATTTGCTGACCAACGCTTAAAGCCCAGTTCGTAACCCTATACCCGACGCTGCCCATTAGGCTGGGAGTATCCCGGTGCATGAGGTCAATACTGTAGCAGCGGGCTTAAATCCCGGCCGCTGGCTGCTGGCTTGGGCGAGGCGAAGGCGCGTCCCGGATTCGCAGGTTATTCCTGATGGGTCATCCGTACCTGCAAAACGTATGCTCGTCGTATCTCGTCTGATCATCGCATTTATCGTCCTCGCGATGGTAACGACACAGCTTGGCATAAGTATAGGCTACCGCCTGGCACGCCAAAGCGATGACCAACTGTTGTCCGAACAGCATGCAGCCTTGACCATCACCATCTCCGAATTTGGCGCGTCATTCGTCAGGTCAGGCGAAATTGATCCGCGTCTGGTGCGCGCAGCCGAACGGATCGCAGGTGTGAAAAATATCAAATTCGAAAGAGATGCGGATACAGCCCACCGCGAAATGCACCCGTTGATGAATGCGGATGGCCGAATCGCAGGCTTCTTCACTTGGGATAAAGCGCGTCCCGCGATGCGAATAATGGACCGGGTCGTGTCTTTCACCGCCGCCGTCACCATCGTGCTGGTTGGCTTTGGAATCCTGTTACTATGGCAACTCAAGCGCGCGCGGCGCGAACTTGCAATAAGGGAAGCGCAGGCGGCACGCGCAGCCGACGAGGATAAGCTCACCGGGTTGCCGAACCATGCCAAGACACTGGAGTTGCTGGATCTCGCTCTTGCGGAGCGAGCTGATGACGATTGTACGACCTTTGCTCTCATAGAGCTCAACGGTATGGAAGACGTCACTGCACACCATGGCGTCCTGGGCAGCGATGAGTTTATCATTGCCATCGCCGGGCGGTTGAAGGAGGCGCTGCCTTCTTATGCGATGTGCGGTCGCATCGCCAGCGATGAGTTTGCAGTGATGCTGACAGCCGGTCCGGATCTCGATGCTGAAGCAGTCATTCGTGCGGCTCTTGAATCGATCGTGCGTCCACATTGGATCGATACCGTTGTGCGGGTGAGCGCGCACGCGGGCTTTGCACAAGTTCCGCGTCATGCTTTCACCCGTGGAGAACTGACGCGCCGCGCCGAGCTTGCATTGCGCACGGCCGCCAAAAGAGGTGCCGGTACTATTGTCATGTTCGATCGGTCGATTGACACCGTTTCGACCGATCAGAAGTTCATCAGCCGTGAACTGCCGCGCGCGATTAGTGTAAATGAAATGGAATTATTTTATCAGCCAATTGTGGCATCCCACGGCGGCCGAATAGTGGGTGTCGAGGCCTTGTTACGCTGGACCCACGCCACACGTGGCATAATTCCGCCGGCAATTTTTATTCCAGTTGCCGAACAGATGGGTCTGATGGACATGATCGCCGCTTTTGTGCTGCGCCGCGCCTTACAGGAAGCAAAGCGATGGCCTGACGACGTCTATGTGGCGGTGAACCTGTCGCCATTGCAGGTACGCGATTGTACCATCGTCGATATTGTTCGATCTGCGTTGGTGGAAAGCGCCGTCGCGCCATCACGGTTGGTTCTGGAAATCACCGAAGGCATTCTCATCGACAACCCGGACGAGATGGTTAGGCGTATCAAGGATCTGCATGGCTTGGGCGTGCGTGTCGCGCTCGATGATTTTGGGTCCGGCTATTCCAATCTCGGTTATCTCCAGCGTTTCCCGCTCGACAAGCTCAAAATCGACAAAAGCTTCGTTGCCGCACTTGGTCGTTCTGCCAATGGGGGGGTGATCATTCAGGCGATTGTGGCGCTTGGCCGCGCGCTAGGTCTGTCAGTCCTAGTGGAGGGCGTTGAGACCGAACACCAACGGGTGCTGCTGCGGCTCGCCGGCTGTGACGAGATGCAGGGTTTCTTGTTCGCCAAGCCGGCACCGGCCAAGGTCATCGACAAGCTGCTGGCGCAGGCCAAACAAGGCGGCAAACCCTCGTCGGCGTCAGGCGAGGCGCTGACAGCGTGACTTTCAGCTTATAGAGTTGGCGTGCGAGCGGAGGGCGGCGCATGATCCCTAATGCCTGGGCGGGTTTCGATTTTGGCCTCGGGACCGACGTTGACATGTTACGTAAGACGGTGAGCGAATTCGCGCAGGATCGTATCGCGCCCCGGGCTGACGCAATTGATCGCGACAATGTTTTTCCGCGCGACCTCTGGCCGGAAATGGGCGCGCTCGGACTGCACGGGATCACCGTCGAAGAAAAATACGGTGGCTCCGGCCTTGGCTACCTCGAGCATTGCGTGGCCATGGAGGAAGTTTCGCGCGCTAGTGCGGCTGTTGGTCTGTCCTATGGCGCGCATTCTAATCTTTGTGTCAACCAGCTCCGCCGCAATGGCAGCGATGACCAGAAACGCAAATACCTGCCCAAACTGATTTCTGGCGAGCATGTCGGTGCGCTGGCGATGTCGGAGCCGGGCGCCGGTTCCGACGTAGTGTCGATGCGCACCCGCGCCGACAGAAAGGGCGACCGCTATGTGCTCAACGGCTCGAAAATGTGGATCACCAATGGGCCGGTCGCCGACACGATGGTGATCTACGCCAAAACCGATCGCACTGCGGGCGCGCGCGGCATCACCGCTTTCATCGTCGAAAAGGGCTTCAAGGGTTTTGCGCCGGCGCAGAAGCTCGACAAACTCGGCATGCGCGGTTCCGACACCAGCGAATTGGTGTTCACCGACTGCGAAGTGCCGGAAGAGAATGTGCTCGGGGCGGTCGGCAACGGCGTCAACGTGCTGATGTCAGGCCTCGACTACGAGAGAGTGGTGCTCGCCGCCGGGCCCTTGGGCATCATGCAGGCATGCATGGACGTGGTGATCCCTTACGTGCACGAGCGCCAGCAGTTCGGCCAGGCGATCGGGCGCTTTCAGCTTGTGCAGGCGAAACTTGCTGACATGTATGTGACGATGAATGCGGCAAAAGCTTACGTGTATACGGTCGCACGCGCTTGTGACGAAGGCCGTACCACCCGCGAGGATGCCGCCGGTGCGATCCTTTACGCTGCTGAACGCGCGACCTGGATGGCATTGGAAGCAATCCAGTGCCTCGGTGGCAACGGATACATCAACGACTTCCCCACCGGCCGGCTGCTACGTGACGCTAAACTCTACGAAATTGGCGCCGGGACGAGTGAAATTCGCCGCATGCTGATTGGGCGCGAAATTTTCGAGAAAACCCGGTAGCGCTTCTCCTTCGCTACGCAGGACCGGCTTTGACCGCATTAACTTTTCGCCACAACGAATCAGCTAGTGCATTGGCCGACAGTACCAGCGATGGGGATAGCGGCATGATGCGGGTTCGGCTCAAGGCCGACGGGCGGATTGTGGAAGTCATGCCCGATGGGAGCGAAAAAACGGTCGATCACAGCGACCCGGCACAATTCGTGCGTCAGGTACGGGCGCGGTCCGGGCTGACGCAGGCCGCGTTTGCCGAACAAATCGAAGTGCCGATCGAGACTGTGCGTAATTGGGAGCAGGGCAAGCGTCATCCCCGCGGGCCGGCGCGTGCCTTGCTCAAATTGATCGATCAGGCTCCCGACGTGGCCTTTGCCACGCTGGGTGGAAGACGGCGCTAACGCTTCTCCTGGGATGGCAGACGGAGCAGCTGATCGTTTATTCAGCGGCGGCGGGGACGCGTTCGCGCAGGGAATAGCGCGCGACTCGCATCAGCAAGAACATCGCGAACAAGGTGGCGATATAAACGATGAGCTGCATCTCGGTCGGCCGGTCGATGTAGCCGATCAGTGTATGAAGCAACCGGCCAAAGATACTTTTTTCTGACAATAACCAGGAGGTGTCCCAGAGAGGGCGGTCGAGCGCTACTACCAAGCCGGCACTATTCAGGAATTGTATGGCTTGTGCTGCCATGCCTGCGGCGAGCAGGGCGATCAGCCAGCTCGTCACCGAGAAAATGTGTCGGTTCGGGATCGCCAGCAGACCGAAGTAAGTCAGCGCGGTGAATGCCGCGCCGGCGGCAATGCCAAGAAGTCCGCCGATAACCAGGGCCGCTCCAGAGGTACCTGAGGCCATGATGCCGTAAAGGAAGAGCACCACCTCTGATCCTTCGCGTAACACCGCAAGTCCAACAACGATCGCAAGCGCGGTCAGCGGCTTGGCGCCTTCACTCACAGCAGCGCCGACCCGGCGCATTTCGTCTGCGATCTCACGGCCGTGCCGCGCCATCCAGGCGTTATGCCACATCAGCATGATGACCGCGACACCGAGCACGCCGGCGTTGAACAGCTCTTGGCCGGCGCCTTGGAATGCATCGGAGATAGCGCCGGCAAACATCGCGACAATGCTGGCACCCAGAACGCCTCCACCGATACCGATTGTGATCCAGCGGCCGCGTCCGATGACGCCGCGCGTTGCCGCCATTACGATGCCGACAATGAGGCCGGCTTCAATAACTTCACGAAAGACGATGATCAATGCGCCGAGCATGATTTATTCCGCGATTACCACGCCCTTGGCGGTGGCTTCATTGTATTCGCCGATGAAGGGGTAACGGCCTGGCTTGAGCGGGCCGATGCGCACCACCCCTTTGGATTTGCCAGCTATCACTTTCTCGACTTTCATTGAATTGCTTTCGAATTCCTCGGGCGTTGCGTCCTCATTGATCACCGTGATTGTGACCCGCTGGTTGGCCAGCACCTTGATTTCGGCCGGGGTGAAACGATGGTCCTTGATAGTCAGCACATAGTCATCAGCCCAAGCTGCCGCAGCCCCTACGGTTAATAGGCCGGCCACGCCAATAGCGACAAGAACACTGCGCATTCGGTCCTCAGGGTAAAAATGGCCCTCACAAAAGCATTAAACGCCATTGATGCAATAACTTTCTTCTAGTCTTGAACTATTCCAATGTAGGCGGCGTAAAAAGTGTAAAAAGTATTGCCGTGCATTGAGCAAGAGCAAATATCCGCGAGCTTTTTCGCCGCAACCACTGCCAATGCTCCAAGCAGGCGTCGGGAACCCCGGTTGGCAGCGCTACGGCGACGGGGCATTCTCCACGGCCCGCCGGCGACCCGTTCCAAGGAGAATCCGATGCAAGTCATTGAAGCCCATGGTGCCCGTATTCCGCAGATTGGTCTCGGCACCATGACCCTGAAAGAGGACATCTGTGTGCAGGCGGTCAAGACAGCACTGCAGGTTGGTTACCGCCACCTCGATACCGCGGCCTTCTACGGCAACGAAAAGGAAAATGGCGAAGGTTTGCGCCAATCGGGCGTCAAGCGTGAGGACGTATTCATTTGCACGAAGGTGCGCCAAGGCGACCTTATGCCGGATGCATTCGCCAGGGTGCTTGAGCAGAGTCTGGCCAATCTCAAGCTGCCGTACGTGGATCTCCTGCTGATCCACTGGAACAACCCTGACGTACCGTTCGAGCTTTCGGTGGGCGCGCTCTGCAAGGCAAAGAAAGAAGGCAAGACCAAACACATCGGCGTTGCCAATTTCACTACCACCATGTTGGACGAAGCTTGGGCGGTGACAACGGAGCCGCTGGTCTGCAACCAGATCGAGATGCACCCATTCATCAATCAGAACAAGGTGCTTGCTGCATGCAAGAAACTCGGCATGGCAGTTGTCGCGTATTGCCCAATCGCACGCGGCAAAGTCCCGGGCGCGGATGCGCTTGAGCGCATCGGCAAGGCGCACGGTAAGACCGCCGCGCAGGTCTCGCTGCGCTATCTGGTACAGATGGGCGTTTGCTCTATTCCGCGCACCGCTACGCCCGAACACCTGAAGCAAAATCTTGACGTGTTCGACTTCAAGCTATCGGATGCCGAAATGGCGGAACTCAAGAAGCTCAATGCGACCAACATGCGCGTTGTGAATCCGCCGCACGCGCCCGAGTGGGATACGCCGTGATATGGGCGGGGGCCGCCGTTGTGGTCGTGCTGCTGGTAGCGCAGCCGACGCTGGCACAGAGCGACGAGCCCGACGCCAAGGATTCCGCGGTGGTGCAGGAATGCATCAAGGCTAAGACCGGCCGGAACTGGGCCTGGGAGGGTTGCATCGGCGTGGTCTCGGAACCTTGCATAAAGGACGAGATGGCGATGCCGCCGTCCGAGATCATTGCCTGTTACGACCGGGAAAGGGAGGTCTGGGATGACATCCTGAACAAAAGTTTCAAAACTTTGCGGGAAGGTCTTGAAGACAAGCAGATCCGCAAGTTGCGCGACATGCAACGCGCCTGGATCGCCTCGCGCGACAAGTCCTGCGCCTTCTTATACGATTATTTCGAGGGCAGCATGGCTAACCCGATGATGGCGGCCTGTCTGAGCCGCGAGACCGGCCGGCGCGCGCTTTACTTGCGTGGCTTTGCCGACGACATCGAGGAACGTAAATGAAGGGCCGCACGTCGCGATGAACGTGGTCGAGGCCAAGGGCTTTAAGATCCCGATCGTCGGGCTCGGTACCTGGGCGTTGCGCAGCCGCGATTGTGCGCGTCTGACCGAGCAGGCAATCCGCATCGGCTACCGACACATCGACACAGCGCAGATGTACGACAACGAGCGCGAGGTGGGTGAGGGCGTACGGGCCTCGGGACTGCGGTCCGAAGTCATGGTTACCACCAAAGTGCAGCCGACATTGCTTGCGCCGCGCGATCTCGAGCGGTCGGTGAAGGAAAGCCTCGCGCGGCTTCACATCGGTGTTATTGATCTTCTGCTGATCCACTGGCCGAATCCACGCGTGCCGCTCGTCGAGACCCTCGGCGCCATGGCCAAGATGAAGCGAGAGGGTTATACACGGCAGATTGGGGTTTCGAATTTCACAGTGGCACTGCTCGAGGAAGCCAACAAAATCTCAAGCGAGCCGCTCGTCTGTAATCAGATCGAATGCCATCCCTTTCTGAACCAGGATAAGGTAATCGCATCCTGCCGGAAACAAGGTATGGCTGTCGTGGCGTATAGCCCGATTGCGCGCGGCGGCGCTGCTGGGGATAAGCTGCTTGAAAAGATCGGCAAGACTCACGGCAAGACCGCCGCGCAAATTTGTCTGCGCTGGCTCGTCCAGCAAGGCATCGTCGTGATTCCGCGTACCAGCAAGGTCGAGCGGCTGGAGGAAAATTTTGGACTGTTCGATTTCGAATTGAGTGATGCCGAAATGCGCGAGATTGCGGCGCTTGCGCGCCGTGGCCGGCGCATTGTCGATTGGACCTGGTCACCGAAGTGGGATTGAAACGGTGCGCTGCCGTGACCCTCACAGCTGACATGGCCCTCGTCCTCTTCTCCGGCGGGCAAGACTCAACGGTCTGCCTCGCCTGGGCGCTGGAGCGCTTTATGAGCGTGGAGACTGTTGGCTTTGACTACGGGCAGCGCCACGCCGTCGAACTCAGTGTTCGCACGCGCTTGCGCGCGCGAATGGGGGCGTTAAACGCCGACTGGAAAACACGCCTCGGCGAGGATCATCTCGTGAAGCTCGATGCGCTTGCCACTATTTCCGAAACGGCCCTTACGCGCGAAACCGCCTTTGCGCTCGGCGATAGTGGCTTGCCGACGACTTTTGTACCGGGCCGCAACCTGATCTTCTTCTGCTTTGCGGGTGCGCTCGCCTACCGGCGCGGGGCCCGTCATCTGGTGGCCGGGATGTGCGAGACAGATTACTCGGGCTATCCGGACTGCCGCGACGAGACCATCAAGGCCATGCAGGTCGCATTGACCCTTGGCCTCGACAAGTGTGTGACCATCCATACCCCGCTGATGTGGGTCGACAAGGCCGACACTTTCGCGATGGCGGAGCAAATCGGCGGCAAAGCATTCCTTGATCTCGTCATCGAGGACAGCCATAGCTGCTACCTGGGCGACCGTAGCCAACGCCACGATTGGGGTTATGGTTGCGGCTCTTGCCCGGCCTGCCAGCTGCGAGCGCAAGGATTTGTAAAATTTACGAGCCGACGGAAAACATGATTGACAACGAAAAGCGTAAGAACGTCGAGGGCAGCATCTTTCTTGTATTGTTCTGCCTGACCATTCCGGCAGCCAACTGGATGATCGGACATGTGGGAACTGTGTGCGTTCCCAATGGCCCCTGCCTGGTGCCGGTGGCGCCTGGGATCATGGCGCCCTCTGGCGTGCTGATGGTTGGCGCGGCATTGGTGCTGCGCGATTTGGTTCAACGCCGCCTGGGCGTTGAGTTCGGGCTTGGTGCGATTGCCGCCGGTGCGGCAATCTCGGCCGGCCTTGCGCCACCTTCATTGGTGTTGGCCTCAGCGACCGCATTCTTCCTCTCCGAGTTTGCCGACTTTGCGGTCTATACGCCGCTTGCTCGTCGTAGATTGGTGGTTGCGGTTGTTGCTTCGAGCATCGTGGGCTTGATCGTCGACTCGATTGTATTTCTGTGGCTCGCCTTTGGTTCGCTCGAGTTCCTGCTTGGGCAGATTGTCGGAAAACTTTGGATGGTCCTGCTCGCAGTGCCTTTCGTCGCCTATTTGCGTCGCCGCGACGAACGACTCGGGCTAAAGGCTGCATGAGGCATTCGCTATGCGTTCGGCTATCGAGATCTTGCGCGACGTCACCACGGGCACCATTACTACGATGCTTTTGAAGAAGGGCATTCGCCATTCCTGGATGGCGGGCGCAATGCCGTTTGGCTTTTCCGGCAAGCGTGTGGTCGGTCCGGCGTTCACGCTACGCTTTGTTCCGGTGCGCGAAGATCTCGCGACGCCAGAGAGCTGGTCGAAACCGATATCTACGCGCGGCGCTATTGAGGCTATGCCGGAGAACTGCGTGGTGGTGGCTGATGCCATGGGCGTCACCGGGGCCGGCATTTTTGGTGACATCTTGTGCATGAGGATGGTCAAGCGCGGCGTCACCGCGTTGATCACGGACGGCGTGATGCGTGACAAGCATGGCGTACTGGGAACAGGTCTGCCAGTTTGGTGTGCAGGTGTGGCCGCGCCGGCTTCGGTCAACCAGCTGACCTTCGTCGGCTGGAATGAACCGGTCGGCTGTGGCGGCTGTGCAATTTTTCCAGATGATATCATCGTTGCAGATGATGATGGCGCGGTGGTGATCCCGAAGGAGCTGGCCGATTTCGTTGCCAATGAAGGCGCAGAGCATGAACTCCTGGAAAGCTGGCTGGTGCAGGAAGTGCAGAAGGGGGCAAAGCTACCCGGCCTTTATCCGCCCAACGAGGAAAATAAGAAGCGCTACGAGGACTGGAAGAAGACGCGCTGATGTTCTTCATCCTCTCGAAGACCGTCGCCTTTCTGCTATTGCCATCCAATGTCGTAGTTGTGGTTGCACTTGCGGGCCTTGCGTTAATGGCGACGCGCTGGCGGCGCGCGGGCACACGCATGATGGTCGTGAGCCTAATTCTGTTGGTGACGATTGGCCTTTCGCCGGCGGGCGACCTGCTCACATATGTGCTCGAAAGTCGTTTCCCGCCCTGGGATCCAGTGCGCGGCGCGCCGGACGGCATTGTGGTGCTGGGAGGCAACATCTCACCCAAGTTTTCACGCGACCACGGCGAACCGGTGGTCGGCAGCGATGCCGCGCGCATTGTCGCCATGGCCAAGCTCGCGCGAAGCTATCCGAATGCGCGCATAGTTTATTCCGGCGGTGATGCGAGCCTGCTCGGGAACCTGCCGCCGGAAGCGGATTTCGTTAGGCCACTCCTCGATAGCTTTGGGATCGCGCGCGAGCGCGTATTACTGGAATCACGTTCCCGCAATACCGCAGAAAATGCCGCTTTCGCCAAGGATCTGGTGAAGCCAAAGCCGGGTGAGCGCTGGCTGTTGGTGACCTCGGCACAACACATTCCGCGCGCGATTGGTTGTTTCCGTCGAGTCGAATTCCCGATCGAGGCCTATCCGGTTGGCTGGCGCACTGGGCAGAAATCCGACCTGATGACGACCAAAATATTTTCGAAGGGCTTGGCCCGGTTCGATTCTGCCGCGTATGAATGGATTGGCCTGTTGGCCTATTGGATAACCGGCAAAACTACTGAATTACTTCCGTCGCCAGAACGCAACGGGGACTAGCGTCGCTAACGTTTGCGAAGTTTCCGGCAGAAGACGTCGTAGATTACACCGATGACGCTGCGCGCCTCTTCGCTCGCCAACTTATAATAAATTGTCTTTCCGTCGCGCCGCGTCGACACGAGCCCGTCGGCTCGGAGGCGGGCAAGCTGTTGCGATACTGTCGGTTGTCTAAGTCTGAGCAGATCTTCCAGTTCACTTACCGACTTCTCACCTTCGGCAAGAATACAAAGGATCATTAACCGGCTTTCATGCGCTAGCGCTTTGAGAAAATCGCTCGCGCGTTTTGCGTTGTCGACCATTCGGTCGAGTTCTGTTGAGCGAGCGTAGCCTTCTAAGTGTTGCAATTCCATTCGTACACCAACAATCGCGTTTCAAGCGTTGCCTGACTACAAACGATCAGCCGGCTGCGCGCAATGACTTTTCGAAATGTCGTGCACGTTCTCCACCCGTTCTGATTGCATCCAGTTTTTTGATCAGCATGCCGAGCAATCCCCAGAAGTGATCCTCGCCTGGATAACCGCGGATGCGGCCAATCTCCTGGCCTTTATCGACCAGCACAAATAGTGGCGTGAGCCGTTCCACCTCAATAAAGGCCAGATCGGACGGCAAAGCATGGTCGATATTTACCCGCCGGAGTGGAGCGCGCTGACCTTCGGCTGTTTTGGGATAGATCAGTGCAATTTCGCGGTCAAATGCTTCACACCAGGCGCAACCTGCCTGTTCAAACATTATAAGTTCCGCCGCTCGTGCGGTTGCTAACGTCGAGATAATAAACATCGCGGCAAACAGTGCGCCGCGAGAAAAAAACTTCTGTATTTGCGACATGCACATCAATTTTATCACACAAATGGAAGATTTACGGAGGATGTTTGACCGCCTGAACTGTAGATCAAAAGGAAGAGTAATGTCAGTGATGCGGCGGACGATCGGCTGGCGATGATCTTTTCAGAGCTCAACCGTACCGAAACGACAACAGATTATCGAACGAACGCAGCTCGATCAGCACACGATGGAGGAGATCGGAGTCGCGGGCAGCAATCGCTTTCGGTATCAGCATCAGGCTGGCCTTCGCACCATCGACCAATCTGCGAAACTCGGGGGCCGTACGCACTGCCTCTTTCGCGATGCCGTCGCAACGGTCGAGCTCAGCACCATAGCTCGATGCCGTTTTGGCCACGCCGGAGCGTATCTCGGAGTTGTCCCAATTGAGCGCCCGGTCATTGTAGACCATGAGCGCGTCCATCGTCATGTTGGCGTCGCGGATGCAATCAGCCAGTACCACGACACCACTCGCCTTGCGCAGGTCATAAAGGTCACCGCGAATGGCGTTGAGCGAATCGCTGGCAGCGTCGAGGCGCCCCGTTCTGAGCATAAGGTCAGCGTTAACCAGTCGGGCGCTCACGCCGGTAAACAATTTGCCGTAGAGCGGGTTGTTGGCGAATGCGTCCGGCCGCTTGTCGGAAAAACGCTCGGTAAATCTGCCCCAGGCATCGCGTAACCGGTCTATCTCGAGTGAGGCAAGGTCGATGTTGCCGGTGCGCAAGTAGCCTATCGCGACCCGGTTATGGGTGCTGGCTGCTTCGAGCGCTGCGTTGAAATCGGCGAGATCGTCTGCTCGGGTCGAGTTGCAGCCCAGTAGGGCAATGATCAGATATGCAATACGAGCGACCCAGAGCAGCATCGACGTTGATCCGATTTTGACGCTATATATTCAGAACTATACGCGCCGCCATGGCGACCGACGAGGTCAACTTGGCCGTGTGTGTTTATGAGACCTGGTCATGATTGGACGGCGAAATCTATTGGTTGGTGCCGCATCTTTTATTGCGCTTGTCGCATCGCGCGCACGCGCAGAGCAGCCGATATTGACGGACGATGGGCTATACAAGCAGCCCTGGTTTCTGGAAAGCTTTCTTGACCTTGCCGATGATCTTGATGGCGCGCGCAAAGAGGGTAAGCGCTTTGTCATTATGTGGGAGCTCAAAGGCTGCCCCTATTGCAAGGAGACGCATTTCGTCAATTTCGCGCAGGCGCGCATAGCGGATTATGTGAAGGCGAATTTCGAAGTGTTGCAGCTCAATATTATCGGATCGCGGAAAGTAACCGATTTTGACGGAGCCGAGCTTTCTGAAAAAGAATTAGCCGTAAAATACGGTGTGCGTTTCACGCCCACTTTCCAATTCTTTGGCGAGGGCGCGACGACGCTCAAGACCTTGCCGCCAGACAAACGCGAAGTGGCGCGTTCTCCCGGCTACCTCCGGCCCGACGATTTCCTCGCCATGTTTCGTTATGTGCGAGAAAAAGCCTATCAGAGCAAAAGCTTCCGCGACTATCTGAAATCGCTGCCGAGCTGAAATAATTCTATTCTCCCGCCGGCCAGATCTCCCAAAAGCATATTCTCTTTTGTGAATATAATTTGAACGAGCCGTGGACGACCGCTATGGTCTGGCCCGGGTGGGGCTGACTTCAGCCCTAACATGGTTACTCGGGAGGATTTCCTGATGCGACAATTATCCCGTCGCGATGCCTTGGCGCTCGGTGCCTCGGGCGCGGCGCTCACATTCATCGGCTTGGGCGAGCGCGCCTCTGCTGCTGCAAAGGAGGCAGCCGATCAGATCGCCAGTTTTACTGGCGGCAAGACAGCGGAAAAGGGCAGGATCGCGATCGAACTCCCCGAGATCGCCGAGAACGGAAACACAGTGCCGCTGTCAGTCTCGGTCGATGCACCGATGGCCGCCGACAATTATGTCAGTGAAATACTTGTCGTTGCCGACGGTAACCCCAACCCGGGCGTCGCCACTTTTCACTTCTCACCTTTGGCGGGCAAGGCAGAAGCGTCGACCCGCATCCGTCTCGCCACAACCCAGAACATCATCGTGGTTGCGAAGACCAGCAAGGGTGAATTCTTCACCAATCAGAAGCTGGTGAAAGTCACCATCGGCGGCTGCGGCGGCTGATCCGACAACAACAAAGAATCGGGAGAGAACAATGGCGGAAAAGCCGCGGCTGAAGCTTCCAAAGGAAGCCAAGAAGGGTGAAGTGATCGAGATCAAGACGCTGTTGCCGCACATCATGGAATCGGGCCAGCGCAAGGATAAGGACGGTAAGCCGATCCCGCGCAAAATCATCAACAAGTTCGCGTGTGAGTTCAATGGCAAGCCGGTGTTCAGCGCTATCATGGAGCCGGCGATCGCAGCCAATCCCTACATGCAGTTCCATGCCAAGGTGGAAGAAAGCGGCACGTTCAAGTTCACTTGGACCGACGACGACGGTACGGTCACCACGGCGGAAGAAAACATCACCGTGAGTTGACAATACGCTCCGTGCAAAAAAAGCGCGGGACACATAATAACAGTACGTTGGGAGGATCCGATGACGCGTGGCAGGATTCTGGCGAGCCGCATGGCCGTCGTTCTATTCAGTGCTGGCGCTTTTGTCAGCGCCGGCGGACCGGGCGCCAGTGCACAGGCTAAGAAGGAAGCACCGCTCGAGATCAACGGTGATGCCTCTGCGCGGCCGTGGAAACGCTACGCCGGGTGGCCGACACGCGACGAGTCGAAGTATAATACCCTTGGTAACGTAGCAACCCCACCGGCGCCGAAGCAGCCGCGCAAGATCGCCAGCCCGATCAGCGGCGATGCGGCGAATGGCGCCAAGCTGGTGGCGGACCGCAACCGCGGCGGCTCATGTCTGGCCTGCCATGTGATGGGTCCGGCTGGAAACGCCGAACTGCCGGGTAATGCTGCTCCCGACCTGTCGGAAATAGGCAGTGCCGGTCGCGAGGACGAGTGGCTGTTCAACTATATATACGACGCGCGCGTCTATAACCCCGAAACGGTAATGCCGCCTTGGGGCAGCCACGGCTTCTTCAACGACCAGGAAATCAACGACATGGTCGCGTTTCTGAAGACGCTGAAGTCGCCGGCGGTGTTTAAGACCACGCTCGACGATCCGAACAAACGCCCGGCTCCGGTGGAAAAACGCGAGAATCTCGATCCGATCGAAAACCCAGGTATGTGGGCGGTGGACAAGGCGCAGGAGCTTTGGAAGCAATCGGCTGTGGCGGGCAAGTCGTGCCAGAGCTGCCATGCCGATGCAAAAGAGACGTTCAAGATTTGGGCAGCATCGATGCCGAAGTGGGAACCGCGCCTCAACAAGGTGCTGGGCGTAGAGGAGTTCGTCACGCGTCACGCCAAGGCCACCACTGGAGCGGATTGGCTGATGGAAACCGACGAGAACCGCGCGATGTCGGTCTATCTCCACTATCTTGCCAATGGCGCGCCGATCAAAGTCGACACGACAAGCCCAGAAACGAAAGCAGCGATCGAGCGCGGCAAGGAGCTCAGTGCGCGCAAGGTTGGCCAGCTCAACATGGCGTGCACCGACTGCCATGGCAAAGTGGCGAACCATTGGATTCGTGGCCAGTGGCTGGGCGAGCCAAAGGGCCAGTACGACCACTTCCCGACCTGGCGTACCAGCCTGTTGGCGATCTGGGACATTCGCCAGCGCTTCCAGTGGTGCCAGGTGAACATCCGCGCCGATGAACTGCCGCCAGATGCCAAGGAATATGGTGATCTTGAACTGTACCTTGCGGCGCAGAACGAAGGGCAGAAACTCAGCGTTCCGGGCATCAGGCATTGAGGCCGCCGTCCAGGATGGTCGCCGGAGGCGGCCCTCGAAGGGGTGATGGCTTCTGTGGCGGTCTAGGCTCGGTTCGTTCGCGCCTCCGGGTGACGGATAACGCGCGGGGATTCCATGATCACTCGCCGTGAAATCCTTCAAGTCGGCGTCGCCACTGCGGCACTCGCGGCTGGCGACAGCGCATTCACGCGCGTTTTCGCACAACAGCGATTAACCGAAGGAGAGCTGCTCAAGTTCGATGCCCTCGGCAATGTCACGTTGCTGCACGTCGCCGATATCCACGGTCAACTTGTGCCCGTTTATTTCCGTGAGCCTTCGGTCAATCTCGGCGTCGGAGAGGTGAGGGGGCAGCCACCGCACCTAACCGGCATGGATTTTCTCAAGCGTTTCGGCATTCCGGATAAGTCGGCTTCGGCCTATGCCCTAACTGATCAGGAATTTGAGGCTTTAGCTAAATCTTATGGTCGCATCGGTGGGTTCGATCGGCTTGCGACCGTTGTCAAACATGTGCGCGCCGAACGCGGCGACAAGGTGCTGTTCCTTGACGGCGGCGATACCTGGCAAGGTTCGCTCGGCTCTAATCGGAGCAAGGGCCAAGACATGGTCGATTGCATGGCGCTGCTCAAGCCGGATGCCATGACTGGCCATTGGGAGTTCACTTATGGCGAAGCGCGGGTAAAGGAGTTGATCAATGGCCTCGGTTTCCCGTTCCTTGCGCTCAACATCCGTGACACTGAATGGAATGAGCCGGCCTTCGAAGCGATGAAAATGTTCGAGCGAGGCGGCGTAAAGATCGCCGTGCTCGGCCAGGCCTTCCCCTACACGCCGGTCGCCAATCCGCGCTGGATGATGCCGAAATGGTCATTTGGTATCCGGGAGGAGGATGTGCGCGCCAATGTGGAGAAGGCGCGCAAGAACGGCGCGCAGCTGGTGGTGCTGCTCTCACATAACGGCTTCGATGTTGATCGTAAACTCGCCGCGCGCGTCTCCGGTATCGATGTCATTCTGACGAGCCACACGCATGATGCACTGCCGGAAGCGATCAAGGTCGGTAATACGCTGCTGATCGCCTCCGGGAGCCACGGGAAATTTGTATCGCGGCTCGACCTCGACGTGCAGGACAGAGCGGTGAAAGGCTTCCGCTACAAGCTGATCCCGCTGTTCGCCGATGCGATCAAGCCGGATGCGGAGATGACCGCTGCGGTCACCAAAGCGCGCACCCCCTATGCGAAAGAGCTTGCACGCGAAGTCGGCCGCGCCGACTCTCTGCTCTACCGACGCGGCAATTTCAACGGCACTTTCGACGATCTGATTTGCGCGGCGCTCTTGAAGGAGCGGGACGCCGAGATTGCGCTGTCGCCCGGCTTCCGTTGGGGCACCAGCGTGCTACCGGGCCAGCCGATTACGGTCGAGGACATCCACAACGCTACTGCCATCACCTATCCGCAGGTTTATCGTATTGCGATGACCGGCGAACGCTTGAAGGACGTACTCGAGGACGTTGCCGACAACTTGTTCAATCCCGATCCCTACTATCAGCAGGGCGGCGACATGGTTCGGTGCGGCGGGCTTGGCTACGCAATTGATGTTTCTAGACCGGTGGGCCAGCGCATCTCGGCAATGACACATCTTAAATCCGGCAATGCCATCGAGCCTCAAAAGGAATACGTGGTTGCAGGTTGGGCCAGCGTGAACGAGGGCACCGAGGGCCCGCCTGTTTGGGACCTGGTCGAACGCTATGTCGCAACGGAGAAGACGGTGCGAGTGGCGCCGAATACGAGTGTGAAAATTTCCGGCGTTTAGCGGCAGATCATGTTACATTCATAAAATAGAATGTGATATGAGCCGACCTGCGAGCCGATCTGCCGGGAGGTGCCGATGACAGAGCCAACCGATACGAAACGCGCCACGCGTCGCTGCTTTCTTGTTGGCGCTGCCGGACTTGCCGCGACAGGTGCTTCAACCGCACGCGCCGAAAACGCAAACAATCTTCCCCCCAATATCGCCGGCTGGACGCGTCGGCTGGGCGAGGGTGTCGGCGTGCGGGCATACGGCAATCCATCCAAATACGAAAAAGACGTCATCCGTCGCACAGTCTCGTGGCTCACCGCGACGCCCGAGTCCTCGGTGAGTTTCACGCCGCTGCACCAGCTCGACGGCATCATCACCCCGAATGGATTGTGCTTCGAGCGTCACCATGGCGGCATCGCCGAAATCGATCCGGGCGATTATCGGCTGATGCTGCACGGGATGGTCGATAAGCCGCTGATCTTTACACTCGACGAGCTCAAGCGACTGCCGCGCGTCAACAAGATCCATTTCCTCGAGTGCGCTGCCAATTCCGGGATGGAATGGCGCGGCGCCCAGCTCAATGGCTGTCAGTATACCCACGGCATGGTGCATTGCGTGCAATACACCGGCGTGTCGTTGAGAGTTCTGCTCGCGCAGGCCGGCCTCAGGTCGAATGTGAAATGGATCATGGCGGAAGGCGGTGACGCTGCCGCAATGAACCGTTCAATTCCTATCGAGAAGGCGCTCGACGATTGCATCGTGGCCTACCGCATGAATGGCGAGATGTTGCGCCCAGAACAGGGCTACCCGGTGCGGCTGGTGGTGCCGGGCTGGGAGGGAAATATCTGGATCAAATGGCTACGGCGGCTGAAGGTCGGCGATCGGCCCTGGTTCACGCGCGAGGAAACGTCGAAATACACGGACTTGCTCGAAAACGGTAAGGCCCGCCAGTTTACCTTTGTGATGGACGCGAAATCGGTGATCACCTCACCATCGCCGCAAGCGCCAGTGAAACAGAAAGGTTTCAACGTCATTTCTGGCTTGGCTTGGTCCGGGCGCGGCAAGGTAAAGCGGGTTGATATCTCGCTTGATGGTGGCCGAAACTGGCGTACCACGCGCATCGACGGCCCGGTTTTCGACAAGGCCTGCGTGCGCTTCTATTATGAGTTTGACTGGAACGGCGAAGAACTCTTGCTCCAGTCTCGCGCAATCGACGACGCTGGTTACGTGCAGCCGAGCAAGGACGCTTTGCGCAAAATCCGCGGCGTCAACTCAATCTACCACAACAACGGCATCCAGACCTGGGCCGTCAAGCCAGACGGGGAGGTCGAGAATGTCGAGGTGGGCTAGGCTGACGTTGTCCGTCGCGCTGCTGTTTGCTTTTAACGCTTCAGCGCGCGCACAGACGAAAAATGACACTCCGCGCAACTATGGTATCGGCCGTGTCGCCACGCCGGAGCAGATCGCCGGCTGGGACATCGACATACGGCCGGACGGGCAGGGTGCGCCGTCGGGTCGCGGCTCGGTGAAGGACGGCGAGAAAGTTTATATGGACAAATGCGCGGCGTGCCACGGCGAGTTCGGCGAAAGCGCTGGGCGTTGGCCTCAGCTCGCGCAAGGCAAGGACACGCTCGCCTCCCATGATCCAGTCAAAACAGTCGGCTCCTACTTTCCCTATCTATCGAGCGTGTTCGACTATATCCGCCGCGCCATGCCCTTCGGCGATTCGGAATCGCTCACCAATGATGAGCTTTACGCTGTCACCGCTTACGTGCTCAATCTCAATGACATCGTCGACGACAAATTTGTGCTGTCGAAGGAGACCTGGGGTAAGGTGAAGATGCCGAATCAGGGCGGTTTTCTCGATGACGACCGCGAAAAAACCGAAAAGATCTTCTGGGATCCGAAACCCTGCATGAAGAATTGCCGTGGGCCGGTGAAGATCACTGGCCACGCGCAGGCGATTGACGTAACCCCGGATGAAAAAACGCAGAAGCGCGGGGTAGAGTAGCGTCCCGGCGCCATTTCGCCTATGACACTCCGGCAGCTCAGACGTCCAGCCGGGTTTCCAATGGCCAAACTCAATCTCTCCGTCGCCGTCCGCGACTATGATCGTACCCGCCCTCTTAGCGACGGGCTCGTGCAAATCGACGGCGTCGATCCGGTGTTCATGGCGCTCGATCCTGAGGAGATTTTCTTCCGCGCTTTCCGTCGTACGGAATTCGACATCTGCGAACTTTCGATGTCGAGCTTCACCGTCAAGACCGCTCAACGCAATTGCCCCTATGTGGGCGTGCCGGCTTTCGTTTCGCGTGCCTTCCGACACACCGCCATCTACGTGCGCACCGACCGTATCAAGAAGCCGGCTGACCTGAAGGGGAAAAAGATTGGCGTGCCAGAATATCAATTGACTGCCAACGTGTGGGCGCGCGCGATCCTAGAAGACGACCATGGCGTGAAGCCGTCCGACATCCATTGGATTAGAGGTGGCTTGGAGGAGGCGGGACGGCCGGAAAAGATCGCCATCACGCTGCCGAAGGACGTGCGGCTCGAGAATGCCCCAGATGGGCGCACCCTCTCGAGCATGCTCGAGGCGGGGGAGGTCGACGGGTTCATCGGACCGCGCGTACCGCGCAGCTTCGGACGGAATGCCCAAATCGGCTGGTTGTTCCCCGATCCGGTCGCGGCGGCGAAGGACTATTATAAACGCACCGGTATTTTTCCCATCATGCATTTGGTCGGCGTACGCCGCGAGCTTGCAGAGCAACATCCTTGGCTCCCGGGCGCAGTGTTTAAAGCTTTCGAGCGCTCAAAGACAATTGCGTTGGAAAAACTTGCTGATACGTCTTCTACCAAAGTGACGCTACCATTCGTCGAGGAACGGTTAATGGAAGCTCGTGCGCTGATGGGCGAGGATTTCTGGTCGTACGGTGTTGCGCCTAATCGCAAGACGCTAGAGACTTTTCTGCGCCACCATCATTCACAGGGTCTTTCGTCGCGGCTGGTGACGGTGGAAGAGATGTTCCATCCGGGCACGCTCGAAACATTCAAGCTCTAGGTTTTTCAATGGCGACACTACGCATCATGAGCGGCGGTGCGCCGAAGGAAATCTTCCTGCAATTGACGCCGCAGTTCGAGCGAAAGTCCGGCAACAAGGTTGAATTCGTCTTCACGGTGATGTCGACACTGCGCGATAAGATTTCTGCCGGCGAGAAGGCGGATGTGCTGGTCATGCCGACCAATATTCTGGATGGCTATCAAAAGAGCGGCGTGGCTCGAGCGCAAGGTCGCGCCATTCTGGGGCTGGTCAGCATTAACGCCGTGATACGCACGGGCGCGCCTAGACCGGATGTCTCGACGCCAGACAAAGTCAAGCAGGCGATCCTCAACAGCCGAGCCATTATCCACGCAACTCCCGGCGCGACGCCCAGTGGCACACACATGGGAAATTTGATCAAGCAATTCGGCATTGCCGACACGATGAAAGGCAGGATCATCCATCGGCCGGCGCTCGAAGGCGGTGTGCAGCTCGTCGCAAGCGGGGAGGCCGAGATCGGTTTTTACCCGAAGAGCGAGGTGGTCAATACCGACGGCTTGACTGTTGTCGGGCCGCTACCGGACGCAATCCAGCTTACGACCATCTACGGCGCGGCTGTGACTGCCACCACCGCTGCCCCCGATGCAGCCGCGGCGTTCATTGCTTTCATGGCTGATCCGGCGCACCGCGCGGGATGGCGACACGCGGGCTTCGATCCACCAAGTTAGCCGTCGGCTGGTTTGAGTTTCACGTGGATGTTTTTTCCTGCGTGAAGGCGAGGTTTGCGTGGCGGATTTTGAATCAACTCAACAATCTGCTTCTTACTGAGCGTAGTCGAAATTAATTTCGAGATCATCTGCAATGGCCGAGCCTGTGAGAGAGCTGAAGCCAATTACCACTAATTCAAATAACGCCCGAGAATTTTTCATGCTGCCCGCCTTTACCGTGTGTCCTAATTTCGTTTGATGCTGTGCAAACCGCCAAACCGTCCAACCAGCGCGTTTGCGCCGACCGCAAGGACGAACAGCACGATCAACATGGCGTACATGCGTGGCATATCAAATATGCCGTAGGCCTGGATGATCAAAAAGCCGATGCCCTTGTTCGACAATTTGGTTTCGGCAAGCAGCGTACCAATCAGTGCGACGCCGAGGCCGAGCCGTATGCCGTTGATGATCGGATGGCGCATCGCCGGCAGATAGATTTTAAACACCATCTGCGCCGTCGAAGCGCGGAAGCTTGTCCCCACCCGGATCAGCACCTTGTCGATCTGCCGCATCCCGGCGGCAACCGACAGCGCGACCGGAAAAAAGCAAGACAGGGTGCCGAGCGCGATCTTCGATTCGGGGCCAACGCCAAACCACATGATCATGACCGGGAAGAAAATAATCTTGGGCGTAGGGCCGAGGTAATACAGGTAGTTTTCAAATGCCTTCGAGAGGAACCGGTTGGCGCCGAGAATTATGCCAACCGCGAGTCCCGATAATCCACCAATCGCGAGGGCGGCTCCGATTTCAGCGACCGTGACGCCGAGATTGTAGTAGTAGTTCGGCTGCGTTAGCAGCTCGATCAGTGCACGGCCGATCGCCATCAGCGAAGGAACCACATCGCGATAAAGCCAGCCGGAGTGAGCAAGAAATTCCCATGTTGCCAACACACTCAAGATAATCGCGACGCGCAGCAGCGTCACCGGCCTCAGCACTGGTGCAGCAACCGCCGCCTGTCTCATTCGACTGGTCTCAACCATCGTTCGATCTTTTCCAAAATCATAAAAAACAGCACGCTCACCAGGATTACGAAGCAAATTACCGCATATGTGCCGGCTAGATCATAGCGTTCGGCCAAGTCGTTGATAAGCTGACCGAGACCGCCGTAATTGATCAAAAATTCGACGCCGACAACATTGATCAGCGCGAAGATCAGCCCGAGCCGCACACCGACGAAAATCGTTGGCAGGGCTGCCGGGAACAGAATTTTCCAGAACTGCTGTGTGGCAGTGAGGTTAAAGCTCCTGCCAACATTGACGAGCACCTTGCGTGTGCCTGCCATGCCCTCAATGGTCTTCAGGATCACGGGCGGCAGCGCTGCGACAAACCCGATCATGATGATGGTCCAGGCATTGCGGCCGAAGATCACCATGAATAGGGGATAGGCAAGCACGACTGGCGCGGCGGCGAGTCCGGCAACCCAAGTCTCGCAAGCCTGCTGCAGCAGCTTGAAGCGGTGCATCAGTACTCCGCCCGCGATGCCAAGCACAGTGATCATGACACCAGTGGTCAGGCACTCGGTGGCGGTGAGAAGAAAGCGCCTGAAAATATGCTCCTCAACAATGACCCGCCATAAGCTGGCGACGATTTCCGAGGGCGGCGGAACGATGAAACGGCTGATGACGTCTATACGAATGAGTAATTCGATCAGCAGGAGAAGCACGACAAGCGTTCCGGCGCCAACCGCTGCTGGGACGAAGTCGCGCGATGTCGTACGGACAGCAGCAGCCGTCATGACACAGTGCTTTCGTGATGCAACACGTGCGCTTCCTCGTCCTGCATACCGCGGCTCGCCTCTTCGCGCAGATCGTTCCAGATCTGCGCGACATAACGGCCGAAGGCTTCGCTGCCGACAATTTTCGACGTGCGCGGGCGCGGCAGGTCGATATCGACAATGCGCTTCACCTTGCCGGGCCGATAGGTCATGACCAGAATGCGGTCGGACATCTGAACCGCCTCAGTGATGTTGTGAGTGATGAGTAGCGTAGTCTGCTTGAGTTGCTGCTGGATTTGCAAGACCTTGTCGCCAAGCAACAATCGGGTCTGCTCATCGAGTGCGGCGAACGGTTCATCCATCAATAAAATTTTTGGTTCGGAAGCCAGAGTACGAGCGAGTGAGACGCGCTGACGCATGCCACCAGATAACTCGCCCGGGTAGCGGTTTTCGAAACCATCGAGGCCGACCATCTTGATGAAATGGCGTGCACGCTCGGCACGTTTGGTCTTCAGCATGCCGACCAGTTCAAGCGGGAACGCGACGTTGTCGATGACCGTGCGCCAAGGGAACGTCGACTCTTCCTGGAACACCATGCCGATCGATTTGTGCGGCCCGGAAATCGTTTCGCCTCCGACGCTGACATTGCCCTGGTGGTGTCCGAGTAACCCACCGATCACGTTGAACAATGTAGATTTGCCACAGCCGGACGGGCCGATGACCGAAAAGAATTCGCCTTGTCTGACTTTAAAGGAAACGTCGTCGACTGCGATTATCGGGCCTTCTGCCGTGTCAAATTGGACGACGACACTGTCCGCCACCAGGATGGCATCGGTGGGTGCTGCAGCGAGGGCCATCAGGATTTTACTCGCTCTTGCGCGTCATCGCCGCGGTCGTTGCAGCTGTGTACCCCGGCTCGACGCGGACGTCGACGACGGCAACGGCGCCTGCTTCGACTGCTGCAATAGCTTTCTCAAAGGTGGGCCTTAGGTTAGAGACGGTCGTCACCGGGCCGAAGCCCTGTGCGCCTTGTGCTCGCGCCATGCCAGCGAGATCGATATCGGGTTCGGAAATACGCTGACCGACCCAGCGATTTTTGACGGGGCGGTTGCGCATGCGGGCGACGCGCTCCTGATGCAGCTCGTCGTTGAAGAAAGAACGGTTGTTGGCAACCACGACCAACAATGGAATGCGATAGTGGGCCGCCGTCCAAAGTGCGGTCACGCCCATCAGGAAATCGCCGTCGCCACACACGGCGACGGGGAGGCGGCCGCTGCCCTTGAGCGCCAGCGCCGCGCCGACAGATATCCCGGGGCCGCCGCCAACGCCGCCACCACCATCGGAACCAAGGTAGTCGAGCGGGTGACGGAAATGCCAGCTGGCGCCATTCCATGACAGTGAAACATGTGTAAGCGAAGCGGGCCGCTCGCCGATCGCACGCCGCAGCGCATCGGCCAGGTGATCGACGGTGAGCTTGCCATTCGCGAGCTTGGGAAACTCTTTTGTGCTCGACTGCACAGCACGCGGGTCGACTGGTCCGAGCGCATCGATTAACGCTGGTACTGCCACATCCGGTTCGCACGCGACAAAGACATCAACTGGCGGCAAACCTTGATAGTCCATGCTCCATCCATTGTGCAGGCGATGATCGACCGAAACCTGCACAAATTTGGCCGTGACGTTGCCACCGACATTCTTGATCGTGCCCGCGATATCAACCCAGTCGAGACTGAGAATCACGTCGGCAGCGCGGATAGCTTCGGTCGCCTCAGGCGAGAGCACCGTGCCGCCGGGCGCGCCTGCATGTAACGCATGATCTGTCGGGAACGACGCGCCGATCTTCAGATCGGTGACGACGCGCGCGTTGAGCCCCTCGGCAAGCGAGACGCGCGCCTTCCACGCGTCAACATTGCGCGACACCCGGCCAGCGAGGATCACCGGATATTTGGCGTTTCGCAGAAGATCGGCCGCCTGGTTGATGAGTTCGGGTGATGCGGCACTCTCGACCGGCGGCATGAATCGTTTAGCGTCGATCGGTGGGATCGGCTCTGCAAGTTTGCTCTCCTGCATTTCTGCGTCGAGATTGATGTAGGTGGGTCCGCGCGGCGCAGTGTTGGCAATCCAGTTGGCGCGCAAAACGGCCTCGCGTGCAGCCATAGGTGAAGCCGGCTGGTCGTCCCATTTGGTGTAGCCGCGAACCAGCGCACCTTGATCGCGCGCCGTGTGGATCCAATCGATCCACGGCCGCCGCTTGACGGCATCGACCGGGCCGGTCGCGCCGAGGATCACCATCGGCATGCGATCGCACCAGGCATTGAAGATCGCCATGGTGGCGTGCATCAGTCCGACATTGGAATGGACGGCAGCCGCCATCGCCTTGCCGGTGACCTTGGCGTAGCCTTGAGCAATCGCGACCGCGCTTTCTTCGTGCAGGCAGAGCAAAATCTGCGGTCGCTCGTTGCCCAAATAGTTCACGAGGCTGTCATGCAGGCCGCGGTAACTCGCGCCTGGATTGAGCGCAATATAGGGGATGTCGGTTGCACGGAGCGCGTCCGCTACCACGTCGCTCCCAAATCCAGCAGCGTTGACCCCGGCTGGAATCGGACGATCAAATGCGGACAAACTTCCGGCAGCTGCAGAACGTGTTTTTGCGCTATCGCTTCTGCTACTCGCCAAGGTGCGGGCTCCGCCATCTGCCGCCCGGCGGGCGGATGGCGGCATCCAATCGGATTACGAGCCTTGACGCAATCGGGCGAGCAATTTCAGGCCGGCATAGCCATCGGCGGGCTCCATGCCAACGTTTTTCTGGAAGGCGAGAATGGCCCTGATCGTGTCGATGCCGGTGCGTCCGTCGATGCCATCGGTCTTGAAACCGCGTTCATTGAGCCGGCGCTGAATTTCCTTAACCTCCTCCAGGGTCGGCGTGCGTTCGCCGCCGGGAAACTGCTGGCGGAACGGCAGATCGCCGCGGATTAGGTCGCCGAGATGGCAGAGCGCCAGCGTGTAGCTCGTGGAGGGATTGTAGGAATAGACCGCGCGGAAGTTTTGTCCAACCAGGAAGGCCGGTCCGCCAGTAACCGGGAGCCAGAGCTTCACCTGATCGCTCGGCCGTGTAAAAGCCGCACCGTCGGCGCGCCGCACTCCTAGTCCCTCCCACTTCGCGTATGAGCGTATGGTGCGATTGTCCGCCAGTCTGCTACGACCTGCGGCCAGCGTGACTTCACAGCCCCAAGCCTCACCGCGTCGGTACTTGCCGCGTTCGAGCAAATATCGCGCTGTGCCGGCGAATGAATCGTCTGGCTTGCCAAACGGCGAGGCCCGGCCGTCGTGGTCGTAGTCGACGCCCATGTGGAGCCACACTTCTGGCATCCATTGGGTGTGGCCCATAGCACCTGCCCAGGAGCCGATCATGTCCGATGGCTGAGCCCAGCCGCGATCGACGATGGTGAGCGCATTGAGCAACTCAGCTTCCCAATACGCGCGACGGCGCGGCTCACCCCAGGCGAGGGCGGCAAGGGCCGGGATAACCGGCCGCATGTATTTCGGATTGGTCACCACATCGCCGAAAGATGATTCCATTCCCCACAGGCCGAGCAAGATATAGCGGTCGACGCCATAGTCCTTCTCAACGCGCGCAAGCAGGCCGGCATATTCTTTCGCGCGCTCTTTTCCAGTAGTCACGCGCCACCCCGAGCAGCGCCGGTTGATGTATTGCCACATCAACTCGGTGAACTCAGGCTGCGATCCGTATTCTGCGAACACGCTGATATCGGGCGTCACCGCACCCATCACGCGGTCGTAAGTCTGTTCCGAGATGCCGCGCTTGAGCGCGCGAGGGCGGAACCCGGCGACCCAGTGCGCAAAGGCTGGCGTCTGCACCGCAAAGGCGCGCTCACCAAATGCGACGTATGCGGTGGCGCCAAGCACGCCGGAGACGAAGGCGCGGCGCGTAAGACCTGGAACTGGCGGGGCGGCGCAGAAGATTCGGTGCATGGTGGCATTCTAGTCGTAGACCGGGCCCGCACAATGCGCGATGCCCTAGCTCTCGCTATTGCTTGCGCTTCTTTCGAACGTGCCGCTTCCTGCGGGGCTTTTCCTTCGCTTTATGTGGCTTCGCACGCACGGTAGCTGGTTCCTCCGTTTGCACGGTCGGCGCCAGAGCAATCGCAGGCATTTCCGATGGGTGCTGGATCACCGGCGGAACGCCGGCTATCGCCGGCACCGCATCGCCATCCTTGATTTCGGTGCCACGCGCACCGATCAGCCGTTCGTAAGCGGAGACAAGCGTCATGTACGGATTGACGAATACCCAGCCGATCTTGGTCGGCACCTGCATATCGAAATGCAGGTGGTAGGTCGTGCCACGCTCGCCATTATTGTAGTTGCCGACTTTGCCGAGCAAATCGCCCTCATGCACTAGCTTGCCGCTGACAATTCCATCGGCATCAAGCTGGCTTGGATTCATATGCATGTAACGCACACGCACATGGGTGCTCGGTGTATTAATGAAGAGGTACACAGCTTCCTGCTTGCGTGCGCGCAGAATAAATCCGTCATGAGCAGCCACAACGTCATGTTGATAAGGCAGGCAACGGTCCGCGCCGTCGTTGAATAGCGTACACGAGCTTGGCCGGATGTCCTGGCCCTGATGGCCTTCGCCACCGGGGCACTGGCCGACGATGAAATTGCGGTGCTCACAAAAATTGTCGCGCCAGGGATAAGAGTAGTTGCCGGGCGCGCCCTCGTTGAACACCAGTGCCCGTCCGTTGACGTTACATGAATAGGGTTGGTCCTTCCTGCGCGGATTGCGCACCGAGCGGCCGGTGAAATCGCAGTCACCCCAGTTGTTAAACGATTGCGAATTGGCGAAGGCCGGAGCCTCCTTCAGTGGAAACCGCAGGCGGGCATAGACTGTGTAGTCGGGGCGTCCACCGAGGTCTTTTTTCAGGCCCGTGCTCGGAATGAGAAAGCCGGGACTGAAATAACTGAAGTCCTTTGAAGACTCCTTTGGCCGGTCCAGCGACACGGTCTCAACCGATTGCCGGGCCGGAACTGGCGTGCCGCCGGCGAGTTTTAGTGCGCGCAGGAAACGATCCATGACCCGGTCGCCCTGTTTGCAAGTAAGAATTTTCCCGCGCGGACGAGTATCGAGGCAGTAGATCGCGGCCACATAAGTCGCGCCAAAACGCTCAAAGCTGTAGCGGATGTAGGACTCATGGAGATAGCGCCGAATACCGGGAAAATCGCTCTGTAGCGCTTTTACCAATTCGCCTTCGGGAAGTGACGGGCCATCGAGTTCGTACGTCGCCCCAAGACCCGAGAACAAGACATAGACCGGGTCTGCATAGCGGATATCTGAAAGCTCCGGGACGTCGGCGAGCGTCAGCGCGAATGCTGCGTCATAACCTGCCGGACCCGTCAGGAAAAATTTCGTGGCCCGGAAGCCAGAACGCATGAAATGGTCGGCTCGCTCCGCGGCGGTGTCCGCCGGTTGCCCGGGGTTGGCCGCAAGCTCCTTGGCGAAGCTGTCGATATCAAATGGAAGAAGGACCGGTACGGTACTTTTGGCGATGCTCGGGAAGCGCAATTCGGCGGCCATATTGAGCTTAGCAAACACCTCGGCCGGTGCGCCCGACGACCGCTCAGCGAGACTCGCCGCCGCAGCATCCCAATCGACCTGAGCGACCGATATGCGCGGATTTTTCATCTCCTCCGCTGGCGCGGCACCGGCGATGAACAAAGCAAGGCCAACAAGAACGACGCGTCTCAATCCGGCTTCCCTCGTTCTGTCCGCCCGCCATGGGTTCCAAACATTCTGGGGGGTTAGTTAAAGGCATCGAACAGCGGCATACAAGGGTCGTGCGCTGGTGTAGGGTGTGCCGCGGCGCCCGGCTGGGCGCCCGGAAATGTTGGAGGCTTGCGAAACGATGACGGTGCGTGAAGCTAATTTAACGGCAGCCTCAAGTGCCGATCGCGAACCCGAAATCATCGAAAGCGGCGGCACGGCGCGTCTACACCTGACACTCGCGACCGCTGACTACGACCATGTGCGTGATCTAGTGAATGGCGTGGTGCGGGCAGATGGCACCGTGCTTACCGCCTTCGTGCTTCCCATCGAGGAAATTTTTTACAGGTTCATTAAAAACCGCGAGTGGGACGTTTCGGAAATGTCCTTCGGCAAGTTCATCGGTTTTTTGTCGCAGGGCAACTCGCCGTTTGTTGGAATTCCGGTTTTTCCATCGCGAGTATTCCGGCACTCAGCGTTTTATGTGCGCGCTGACCGCGGCATCTCCAATCCGAAGGATTTGGAGGGAAAACGCGTTGGCATTCCGGAATGGGTGCAAACCGCCGGCATCTATGCGCGCGGATTCCTGTCGGAAACAGCCGGCGTAGATTTACGCAAAATCCAATGGGTGCAAGCCGGCATGAACGAGGCCGGCCGTGAGGAGAAAGTCGAATTCAAGCTGCCGGATGGTATTCAATATGAGCAGCGGCGCGACACCAGCATCTCATCGATGTTGCTTTCTGGGGAGATCGACGCAGCGATCTCGGCGCGCGTTCCCGATGCCTTCGACAAGGGTGGGGGCAAGATTGCGCGGCTCTATCCTGCCTATCGCACTGAGGAGATGCGCTACCACGCTGCGACCGGCATCTATCCGATTATGCACGTGATTGCGATGCGTCGGTTCGTGTTCGAACGGTATCCTTGGGTAGCGATGAACCTGTTCAAAGCCTTCGAGGAGGCCAAACGGCGGAGCCTTGAGCGTATCCAGGATTTAACGGCGTCGCGCATTCCGGTGCCGTGGGCAGCGGCAGTCGCAGGCGAATGGAGCAGAAATTTTGGCGACGATCCATTTCCCTACGGTTTGGAAGAAAATCGTAAGACCCTGGACGCATTCTGCCGCTTCGCTCACGCGCAAGGCGTGACCGCGAAGCGACTGACCTCCGACGATTTGTTTCCGAAAGAAGTGCGCGCCAGCGTGCGGGTGTAATTCTGCCTGTCGTCACCGGACAGGCCCGGTCGTGACGGCGGCCAGCTCTTCAGTTGAATCTCAATCCTTCGCCCGCTCCACATAGGAGCCATCGGTGGTATTGATGACCACGCGAGTGCCGGTGGTGATATGGGTCGGCACCATGGTGCGCACACCGTTCGACAGCATCGCCGGCTTGAACGAGCCTGACGCGGTCTGCCCCTTCATCGCCGGCTCGGTGTCCGTGATCTCGAGGGTTACCTTCTGTGGGATTTCGATCGAGACGGCCACGCCTTCGTGCAGAGACAGGCTCACCACCATGCCTTCCTGGAGGTACTTCTCGTAGTCTCCGACGACGTCGGCCGGTACCTGCACCTGGTCGTAGGTTTCCTGATTCATGAAATGGAAACCGTCGCTGTCCTTGTAGAGATACGAGAACTCATGGTCTTCGACATGGGCGCGCTCGACTTGATCGGTAGTCTTATAACGCATCTGGGTCTTCACGCCGTCGGAAATCCGGCGCATATCGACCTGGGTGGTGGGTGTGCCCTTGCCCGGATGAAAATTTTCCGCATTGAGGACAACGTAGAGCTTGCCGTCGAGATCGACGATATTGCCCTTGCGGAGCGATGAAGCGATGACCTTCACGAGAATGATCCTTGATTTAATTGCGGCGGGGGGCCGCGGTTTCGGGCCGCACCATAGCGATCTTCTCGCCCGATGCCAGCTTTTCCCGCTGGTCATATGGCCGAAGTAAACGTGCCGAAAAGCCCACCATTCTGGAGTGCTAGTGCGTACGCCGCCCGCAGACCCTGCCTGCTGGCGCGCGGCCGCATCGCGGTGGCCCTGCGGGCGTGGTTCGCGAAGCGGGATTTTGTCGAGGTTGAGACTGCGGCTCTTCAGGTGTCGCCCGGCAACGAGACGCACCTGCATGCCTTCGCCACCGACCTGATCGGGCCGGATGGGAAACACCAGCCGCTGTATCTGCATACATCGCCGGAATTCGCGTGCAAAAAACTCTTGGCGGCGGGTGAACCGCGCGTCGTCGATTTTGCGCGCGTTTTCCGCAACCGGGAACGCGGCGCGCTGCACCATCCCGAATTCACCATGCTGGAGTGGTATCGGGCGAATGAAACCTATGAAGCGCTGATGGATGATTGCGCTGCAATTTTGGCGGAGACGGCGCGCGCCGCTGACACAAAGGAATTCCGTTTTCGGGATAGAACTGTCGACCCCGATGCGGCTCCGGAGCGGCTGACGGTCGCTGATGCGTTTGCGCGCTACGCCGGCGTCGATTTGCTGGCTACGGTAGGCAAGGGCAGGGGCGATCGGGCAGCGCTTGCTGCAGAGGCGATTAAGGCCGGGATTGCCATTGCGCAAGACGATACCTGGGGCGACATCTTCAGCCGCATTCTGGCCGAACGCGTAGATCCGCATCTCGGGATTGGCCGCGCGACGGTACTATATGAGTACCCTCTGCCAGTGGCCGCATTGGCACGGCCAAAGCCCGGCAGTGATAAGGTCGCCGAGCGTTTCGAACTCTACGTCTGTGGAATCGAGCTCGCCAACGCCTTTGGTGAGCTGACAGACGTCGCCGAGCAGCGCGGTCGCTTTGAGACCGCGATGACAGAAAAGCAACGCATCCATGGCGAATGCTATCCGGTTGACGAGGATTTTATCGACGCTTTGGGGCGGATGCCTCAGGCCAGTGGAATCGCCCTCGGTTTTGATCGGTTGGTGATGCTGGCGACTGGCGCACAACGTATCGACCAAGTGATCTGGACGCCCGTTGTCCAGCCGGAGTGAATAGAGAGGAATAGCCATGACGACGTTACGCACACCTGCGCAACTCTGCGAGCACGGTCTGGTCCCGCCAGGGCGACAGCCAATGCTGGACGCGGTTGCCGCTCGTTATGCGGTGGCGCTGCCGGTGGCATTGGCGCAATTGATCGACCACACGGATTCCCGCGATCCAATTGCTCGCCAGTTCGTTCCCGACCCGGCGGAACTGATTCGTCGTCCAGAGGAGCTTACCGATCCGATCGGCGACGACGCATGTAGTCCGGTGGAGGGCATTGTTCATCGCTATCCCGACCGTGTGTTACTCAAGCTAACCCACATCTGTGCGGTCTACTGCCGTTTTTGCTTCCGCCGCGAAATGGTCGGACCGGACAAGCCGAATGCGCTGTCGCCGAAAACGGTGGCGGCCGCTCTCGAATACATCCGAACACATCCGGAAATCTGGGAGGTCATCCTCACCGGAGGCGATCCGTTGGTTCTGTCGGCGCGGCGGCTACGTTCGGTAATGAAAGCCCTTGCAAATATTGATCACGTCAAGGTCGTTCGAATTCACACGCGCGTGCCGATTGCCGATCCGACGCGGATTACGCCGGACTTAGTACGAGCAATAAAGATCAAGGGGAAGCCGACCTATGTGGCCGTGCACGTCAATCATCCGCGCGAATTAAGCACGCATGCGCGTGCGGCATGCGCGCGGATAGCAGATTCTGGCATTCCACTCGTCTCGCAGACGGTGCTGCTGGCTGGCGTCAATGATAGTCCGGAGGTGATGGTCGAGCTGATGCGGACCTTAGTCGAATGCCGGATCAAGCCATACTACCTGCACCACGGCGATCTCGCGCCCGGCACCAGTCATCTACGCACAGAGATCACCACCGGGCAGGAACTGATGCGAAGCCTTCGCGGACGTATGTCGGGGCTGTGTCAGCCTACCTACGTGCTCGACATTCCCGGTGGTCACGGAAAGTCGCCGATTGGCCCAAATTACATCAAGTGCATCGGCTCAAGTAGCGCTGCGCATTTTGTCGTGGAGGATTTCAAAGGACGGCGGCACCAATATTCAGCGCACCGCCTAGTGCCGAATCGACAGGAGATCGAGCAGAGCGGCCGCCACCGCGAGCGTGGCGAAGCCAATAAACACCACCGCGATCACGGCGTGCCAGACAAAGGCCACGTCGCGCCGGAGTGCTGACACCACGTTCTTGCTATTAATCATCGCCTGACGCTCCTGGAGAGCTCGCAGCAAGACAGCGAACTGTACCCGCTAAGGAATCATCCGGCCCATAATTTGTATGTTAAAAAACACGTGAATAGCGCCACATCTTCGCATGGCAGCTATGACCAAGGCCGATATATGGCATGCGGTCGGGTAGGGCGCTGGTTCACCAGGTAAGGTCCGTGAAAATAGCGAATTCGCCGGCTTTTTGATCAATCTCAAAGCTCCCGTGGGAAGCCTGCGCTTCTGTCGCTGTCGTCGCTTTTGCGCGACGGACAAGACCGGGGCTCAATAAATGGCCAATAAACAGGTGACCAGTGTCGCGGGCCCAAGCCGCGCACTTTGGATGTCCACAATCGCCTTCACCGTGTGTTTTGCGGTGTGGACGATCTTCGCCATCATCGGTGTGCAGATTAAACAGAACCTCGGTCTCAACGAGACCCAGTTCGGGCTGCTTGTTGGGACGCCAATCCTAAGTGGATCCCTGATCCGAATCGTCCTCGGCGTCTGGACCGATCAATATGGTGGCCGCATCGTCTACACATTGGTGATGCTGGCGGCGGCTGTCGCGACTTATTTCCTGACCTGGGCCTCGACATACCCTCAATTTCTCATCGCTGCGCTTTTTGTCGGGATCGCCGGCGGATCGTTTGCGGTCGGCATCGCCTATGTTGCACGGTGGTATCCGACCGAAAAGCAAGGCACAGCGCTCGGCATTTTCGGTGCAGGCAATGTGGGAGCTGCGGTCACAAAGTTCCTCGCGCCGTTTGTCCTTGTCGCCTATGGCTGGCCTGCGGTCGCACAAGTATGGGCCGCCGGTATCGCAATTATGGCGGTTTTGTTCTGGTTTTTCACCGAGGACGACCCGGTGCTCGTCGCGCGCCGGGCGCGTGGCGAAAAGCCGCGCAGCGCCTGGCTTGAGCTGGAACCGCTCAAGAATGTCCAGGTGTGGCGCTTTTCGCTCTACTATTTCTTTGTATTCGGTGCGTTCGTCGCGCTGTCTTTGTGGCTGCCGCAATATCTTATCAATGTTTACGGCGTCGATATCAAAACGGCCGGCATGATCGCGGCCGCTTTCTCGTTCCCGGCGAGCGTCTTTCGCGCCTATGGCGGCCACCTATCGGATCGCTATGGCGCGCGCACTGTCATGTACTGGACCTTCCTGGTCGCCAGCGCTTGTACTTTCGTCCTGTCGTATCCGCCTACTGACTACATCGTACATACGATCAGTGGACCGCGGACCTTCCATCTCGAAATGGCGGTGGTGCCCTTCACGGTGACCGTGTTTGTGCTCGGTTTCTTCATGGCGCTCGGCAAAGCTGCGGTTTACAAACACATACCCGTTTATTATCCGAAAAATGTCGGCGCTGTCGGCGGTCTGGTCGGAATGATCGGCGGGCTTGGCGGCTTCGTGCTCCCGATCGCGTTTGGCGCGCTCAATGATCTCACGGGTTTGTGGACGAGCTGCTTCATGCTGCTGTTCGTGCTCGTGAGCGTCGCCTTGCTCTGGATGCACGTTTCAATTCGTCACATGGAACGCGTCGCCGTCGGGCCGGCACTGGCGAAGCTTGCGCAGCTTCCGGAATTTCAGGAAGTTCACAGGCCCGCTCACGTCGGCGCGCTGTCGGGCGCAGTGCTGACCGACTGGCGGCCGGACGACAAGAAATTCTGGGACACAACGGGCCGGGCCATTGCCCGCCGCAATCTCTGGGTTTCGATCCCCGCGCTGCTGCTATCCTTTGCGGTTTGGCAGGTTTGGTCAGTGGTCGTTGCAAAACTGCCGTCGGTCGGGTTCCAGTTCACGACGGATCAACTGTTCTGGCTCGCAGCCTTACCCGGGATATCCGGCGCGGTTCTGCGCATCTTCTATTCCTTTATGGTGCCGATCTTTGGAGGACGCCTATGGACGACGGTTGCGACGTGGTCACTGATGATTCCGGCTGTCGGCATCGGCTATGCGGTGCAAAATCCAAATACGCCGTATTTCGTCTTTCTCGCGCTGGCGCTATTGTGTGGCTTGGGGGGCGGCAACTTTGCCTCCTCAATGGCCAACATCTCGTTCTTCTTCCCGCGCTCTGAAAAAGGCAACGCGCTCGCGCTCAACGCCGGCCTCGGCAATCTGGGCGTCAGCGTCGTGCAATTTATCGTACCAATCGTCATTACCGCCGGTGTATTCGGCTGGTTCGGCGGCGATCCCGCAATGGTGAAAGGCCCTGGGGGCCCAACGCCGCTGTGGCTACAAAATGCCGGCTTCATCTGGGTGCCGTTCATCGCAGCAAGCGCATTCGCTGCCTGGTTCGGCATGAACGATATCGCATCGGCGAAGGCATCGTTCAGCCAACAGGCCGTCATATTCCAGCGCAAGCACAACTGGCTGATGTGCTGGCTCTACACCGGAACCTTCGGCTCTTTCATCGGCTATTCGGCGGGGTTCCCCCTGCTGGCAAAAACCCAATTCCCGGCCGTAGATGCACTGCCATTCGTCTTCGTCGGCCCACTGGTCGGTGCGCTGTCGCGCTCGGCTACCGGATGGGTTTCCGACCGCTGGGGCGGCGGACGCGTCACCTTCTGGGTATTCTTAATGATGATGGCTGGTGTCGTGGGAGTCTTGTATTTCCTTGGCATCAAAGATCAACCCAACGCATTTTGGGGTTTCTTCGCAATGTTCCTGCTGTTGTTTTTCGCCACCGGCGTCGGCAACGCATCGACCTTCCAGATGATTCCTAACATCATGCGCAAGGAGATCGGACGTCTGATGCCGAAGCTCGAGAAAGACGAACAGTTACGGCAGGCGGAAAAGGAATCCGCCGCCATCACAGGCTTCACGTCGGCTATTGCAGCGTTCGGCGCGTTCTTTATTCCGAAATCCTATGGATCGTCGATCGCGCTTACGGGCGGCGTCGAGGCTGCGCTGTGGGGCTTTCTGATCTTCTACATTAGCTGCCTCGCGATCACCTGGTGGTTCTACACCCGCCACGGTGGTCTCCTTTATGACATCGAACACCGATCCAGGCTGCGGACGCCGAGGTCCGCTGCTGCGCCGGCTGAATGAGGCGAGACCATGAGTCATTTTCTTGATCGTCTGACATTCTTCAAACGGACCGTTGGGGAATTTTCTGACGGACACGGCATCGTCACCCGCGAGGACCGGCGCTGGGAGGACGGGTATCGCAAGCGTTGGCAGCACGACAAGATTGTACGTTCAACACACGGCGCGAATTGCACCGGCTCGTGCTCGTGGAAGATCTATGTCAAAGGCGGCATCGTCACCTGGGAAACCCAGCAAACCGATTATCCGCGTACGCGTCCCGAGCTGCCAAACCACGAGCCGCGCGGCTGTTCGCGTGGCGCCAGCTACTCCTGGTACCTCTATTCCGGCAATCGTGTGAAATACCCGCTGGTGCGCTCGCGGCTGCTCAAGCTCTGGCGTGAGGCGAGGGCACTGCGCACGCCGGTCGCCGCCTGGAACTCGATCGTTGAGGATCCGAAGAAACGATCAGCCTATACCGAGAAGCGCGGCCTCGGCGGCTTTGTGCGTGCAACCTGGGACGAGGTTACCGAGATCATCGCGGCCGCCAATGCCTATACGGTGAAGAAGCACGGGCCCGACCGCGTCATCGGATTCTCGCCGATCCCGGCCATGTCGATGGTCTCCTACGCTGCCGGCTCCCGTTATCTTTCGCTGCTCGGCGGCGTCAGCATGTCATTCTACGACTGGTATTGCGACTTGCCGCCGTCCTCACCGCAAACGTGGGGCGAGCAGACCGACGTTCCCGAAAGTGCTGACTGGTATAATTCCGGATTCCTTATTTTATGGGGCTCGAATGTCCCGCAGACCCGCACGCCTGATGCACACTTCTACACCGAAGCGCGCTATCGCGGGGCCAAGAGCGTGGTGATCTCGCCGGACTATTCGGAGGCCTCGAAATTCGCCGATCTGTGGATCTCGGTGAAGCAAGGAACCGACGCTGCGCTCGCCATGGCCATGGGCCACGTCATTCTGCGCGAATTCTATCTCGACCGACAAGCCGATTATTTCGAGGACTACGTCCGGCAATACACTGACATGCCGATGTTGGTGAGGCTGGTGAAGCAGGGTGACAAGTTCATTCCTGACCGGCTGCTACGCGCCTCTGATTTCGCCAACAATCTCGGCGAGACCAACAATCCTGAATGGAAAACCGTTGGTTACGACGAGACGTCTGAAAGCGTAGTAGTGCCGCGCGGCTCGGTCGGCTTCCGCTGGGGCGAGAAGGGCAAGTGGAATCTCGAAGAAAAACAATCCGACGGCGAAGAAACCAACCTTCAGCTGACCTTCGCCAATGACAAAGATGAATTCGCTGACGTCGGATTTCCTTATTTCGGCAATCGCGAGCACGACCATTTCACGGGCACCAACCATCCGAGCGTGCTGGTGCGAAAGGTGCCAGCCAAGCGCGTGCAACTGAAGGACGGCGAGGCGCTGGTTGCTTCAGTGTTCGACCTGTTTGTCGCCAATTATGGACTCGATCGCGGTTTCGGCGGCGAGCACGTCGCCAGGTCCTACGATGAGAACGTGCCCTATACGCCGGCCTGGGCCGAGAAAATCACCGGCGTTCCGCGCGACCAGATCATTACCGTCGCGCGTGAATTCGCACTCAACGCCGAGAAGACCAAGGGCCGCTCGATGGTGATCATCGGTGCAGCCATGAACCATTGGTACCATTGCGATATGAACTACCGCGGCGTTATCAATATGCTGGTGATGTGCGGTTGTGTCGGCCAGTCAGGGGGCGGCTGGTCGCACTATGTCGGGCAGGAGAAGCTGCGCCCGCAATCGGGCTGGCTGCCTTTGGCATTTGCCCTCGACTGGGGCCGTCCGCCGCGTCAGCAGAACTCGACCTCATTTTTCTATGCGCATACTGACCAATGGCGCTACGAAACGGTGGGCATTGATGAGATATTGTCGCCAACAGCGCCAGCCGGCCCATGGGATGGAGCACTGATCGATTACAACGTGCGCGCCGAGCGCATGGGCTGGTTGCCGTCGGCGCCACAGCTCAAGCAGAACCCGCTTGAAGTCGCCAAAAAGGCGCAAGCCGCTGGCCTCGAGCCGAAGGACTATGTCGCCAAGGCGCTCAAGTCCGGCGAATTGCAGATGGCCTGCGAAGACCCGGACCATCCCGACAACTGGCCGCGCAACATGTTCGTGTGGCGCTCAAATTTGCTCGGCTCGTCCGGCAAGGGCCACGAATACTTTCTCAAGCACCTGCTCGGCACCACGCACGGCGTGCAGGGCAAGGACTTGGGTGAGAGCGGCAAGAAGAAGCCGAAGGAAATCGTTTGGCGCGATGATGCGCCGAAAGGAAAGCTTGACCTGCTAGTGACGCTCGACTTCCGCATGTCGACCACATGTGTCTATTCCGACATCGTACTGCCGACCGCCACCTGGTACGAAAAGAACGATCTCAACACTTCCGACATGCACCCGTTCATCCATCCGCTGACCTCAGCGGTGGATCCGGTGTGGGAATGCAAGAGCGATTGGGAAATCTACAAGGCGATCGCCAAGAAATTTTCCGAGGTTGCGCCAGAAGTGCTCGGCGTTGAGAAGGATGTCGTTCTTACTCCGATCCAGCACGACTCGCCTGGCGAAATCGCGCAGGCGCTCGATGTGAAGGATTGGAAGAAGGACGAGATCGAGCCGAACCCTGGCAAGACCATGCCGGCCGTTACAGTTGTCGAGCGCGACTATCCCAATGTCTACAAGCGCTACACCGCGCTCGGTCCGCTGATGCAGAAGCTCGGCAACGCGGTGAAAGGTATTGCCTGGAACACCGAGCACGAAGTTGACTTGCTCAAACGCCTGAATGGCGAGGTCATAGAGGAAGGAGCGACCAAGGGGCTCGCCCGCATAGACACCGATATCGACGCCACGGAAGTCATTCTTTCACTGGCACCTGAGACCAACGGTGAAGTGGCGGTGAAAGCGTGGGAGGCCTTGTCGAAGACGACCGGCCTCGATCACAAACATCTCGCCGTTCCGAAAGAAGACGAGAAGATTCGCTTCCGCGACGTGGTCGCGCAGCCACGCAAGATCATCTCCGCTCCGACCTGGTCGGGCCTGGAATCGGAAAAGGTCTGCTACAACGCTAGCTATACCAACGTGCACGAGCTGATCCCCTGGCGCACACTCTCCGGCCGCCAGCAACTCTATCAGGATCATCTCTGGATGCGGGCCTTCGGCGAGGCACTGTGCGTTTATCGCCCGCCGGTAGACTTGAAGGCCGTCAAGCCGGTGATTGACTCCAAGCCGAACGGTGAGAAGCAGATCGTTCTGAATTTTATTACCCCGCACCAGAAGTGGGGCATCCATTCGACCTATACCGATAACCTGCTGATGCTCACGCTGTCGCGTGGCGGACCGATTGTATGGGTCAGCGAAAACGACGCCAAGAAAGTCGGCATCGTCGATAACGACTGGATCGAAGCCTACAACTCCAACGGCGCGCTGGTCGCGCGCGCCGTTGTCTCGCAACGCGTGAAGGATGGCATGTGCCTGATGTATCACGCGCAGGAGAAGATCGTGAACGTGCCGGGTTCGGAAATAACCGGACAGCGCGGCGGCATCCACAATTCGGTGACTCGCATCGTCGTCAAGCCGACGCACATGATCGGCGGCTACGCCCAGCAGTCCTACGGCTTTAACTACTACGGCACGATCGGCACCAATCGCGACGAGTTCGTCATCATCCGCAAGATGGCAAAAGTCGATTGGCTCGATCAGCCGACAGCCGATCAACCCACGCCACTCACTGTCGCGCCCAAAATGGAGGCTGCAGAATGAAAATCCGCGCGCAAATTGCGATGGTGCTTAATCTCGACAAGTGCATCGGGTGCCACACCTGCTCGGTCACCTGCAAGAATGTTTGGACCAACCGCGAAGGCATGGAATACGCCTGGTTCAACAACGTTGAGACCAAGCCCGGCATTGGCTATCCGAAGGAATGGGAAAACCAGGATCGCTGGAACGGCGGCTGGCGCCGCAAGAAGAATGGCAAGATCGAACCGCGCATCGGCTCAAAGTGGCGAGTGCTGGCGAACATTTTTGCCAATCCCGACCTGCCGGAGATCGACGACTACTACGAGCCCTTCACCTTCGACTACGAGCATCTGCAAAACGCGCCCGAGCTCAAGGCTTCACCGACCGCGCGGCCGCGTTCGCTGATTACCGGCGAGCGGATGGAGAAGATCGAATGGGGCCCGAACTGGGAAGAGATTCTCGGCACTGAATTCGCCAAACGCTCGAAAGACGTGAATTTCGAGGGTATCCAGAAGGACATCTACGGCCAGTTCGAAAACACCTTCATGATGTATCTGCCGCGGCTGTGTGAACATTGCCTCAACCCGGCGTGCGTCGCGGCCTGCCCTTCGGGCGCGATCTACAAGCGCGAGGAAGACGGCATCGTCCTGATCGACCAGGACAAATGCCGCGGCTGGCGCATGTGCGTATCCGGCTGTCCCTACAAGAAGATCTATTACAACTGGTCGAGCGGAAAATCCGAAAAATGCATTTTCTGCTATCCGCGCATCGAGGCAGGCCAGCCGACGGTGTGCTCGGAGACCTGCGTCGGCCGCATCCGTTATCTTGGCGTAGTGCTCTACGACGCCGATCGTATCGAGGAAGCCGCGAGCGTCCCGGACGAGCAGGACCTCTACGAGTCCCAACTCGGCATTTTCCTCAATCCGTACGATCCGGCTGTGATCGCGCAGGCGCGCGCCGATGGCATCGCTGACAACTGGCTGGAGGGCGCACGCCGCTCGCCGGTATATAAAATGGCAATGGAGTGGAAGGTTGCGTTCCCGCTGCATCCAGAATATCGCACGCTGCCGATGGTCTGGTACGTGCCACCGCTCTCGCCGATCCAGTCGGCGGCGCAGGCCGGCAAGATTGGCCACGACGGCGAGATGCCGGATGTCCGCTCGCTTCGCATCCCGCTCAAGTATCTCGCCAACCTGCTGACCGCCGGCAAGGAAGAGCCGGTCGCGCTCGGGCTTGAGCGGATGCTGGCAATGCGCGCCTATATGCGCGCCAAGACAGTCGAGGGCGTGATCGACGAGTCCATCGCCAAGCGGGTCGGCCTCACCGCACAAGCCATTGAGGATATGTACCACATTATGGCGATCGCCAATTACGAGGACCGCTTCGTCATCCCGACCGCGCATCGCGAAGTGAACGAGGATGCCTACGACCTGCGCGGCTCCTGCGGCTTTTCGTTCGGCAACGGCTGCTCGGGCGGAACGACTGAAACCAATCTGTTCGGCACGCCCAAGCGCGCCAAGACGCCAATGGAGGTTGTGTGATGATCAAGGCCCTGAAGGCGCTCTCGGTATTGCTGACCTATCCGACTATCGAGCTGCAACATGCGGTCGGCGAGATCAGCGAGGCGATCGATGCCTGGCAGATAATCCCGGGACGCATCCGTAACCAGCTGCACACGCTGCTGACTGAAATCGCCACTAGCGATCTCTACGACCTGCAGGAGCGCTACGTCCTGCTGTTCGATCGCACCCGCTCGCTGTCGCTGCATCTGTTTGAACACGTGCACGGCGAAAGCCGCGATCGCGGCCAAGCCATGATCGATCTCAAGTCGCAATACGAGCAGCATAATCTTTTCATGAGTGCGGCCGAGCTACCGGATTTCGTGCCACTGTTCCTCGAATATCTTTCGCTGCTGCCCGCACAGGAGGCCTGCGACACGCTCGGCCAGCCGGCGCACATCTTCGCAGCGATGGCAGAGCGCCTGCGCAAGCGCCAGTCGGCCTACGAAGCGGTGTTCCGGGCGCTGGTTGCGCTCGCCACTGCCAAGCCGAAGGACGATGAAGTCTCGACGTTGCTTCAGCTTCCCGATCCGGATGCCACCGACCTCGCGGCGCTCGACGCTGCCTGGGAGGACGAGCCGGTCAATTTTGGTCCCGGTGTCGGTGACAGCTGCAAGGATGGCCTCGTTGCCCGCGTCCGTGGCGGCCTGCGTCCTGCGCCTGGTGTTTCACCCGCTTCCCGTTCCAACCCGCGCTCCTGAGGGAACCACCATGCGCGACCTGATCAACTACGCGGTGTTTGGCTGGTATCCCTATCTCTGCCTGACCGTGTTCCTGCTCGGCAGCTGGGTCCGTTTCGACCGCGAGCAGTACACGTGGCGCAGCGGCTCCAGCCAACTGTTGCGGCGCAGGCAACTGGCCTGGGGCTCCAACCTGTTCCATGTCGGCATTCTGGTCATCTTCCTCGGCCATTTCGTCGGCCTGCTGACGCCGATCTGGGTGTTCGATTTCGTCGGCGTTTCGCATACCTTCAAGCAGTGGATGGCGATTGTCGTTGGTGGCGTTGCCGGCGTGTTCTGCTTTATCGGTATCACGCTGCTGGTCCATCGCCGGCTGTTCGATGCGCGTATCCGGTCAACTTCGTCATTCGGCGACATAGCGATCCTGCTGCTGCTTTATGCGCAGCTCATCCTGGGCCTGGCTACGATCGGCGTGTCGCTCAATCATCTCGACGGCCATGAAATGGTAAAATTCATGACCTGGGCGCAGGGCATTCTCACATTGCAGCCGGGAGTTGCCGATCTCATTGCCGATGCGCATCCGATCTTCAAGGCGCATTTGTTCCTTGGCATGACGATCTTCCTCGTCTTTCCGTTCACACGCCTAGTGCACGTCTGGAGCGCGCCGATCTGGTATCTCGGGCGCCGCGGTTACCAGGTTGTGCGTAGCGACGGCCGGCGCCCCGGCGCTTCACGCGCACGTCCGGTACCCGCGGAGTAAGCACCATGTCCTGCTCGGTGCATGTGCAGTTCCCGGCCGGAAAATCTGCAATGGTTAGGGTCAACGGCGTTGCGATCGTGCGCGATGCGATTCAGCGCGAGATGCAGCATCATCCGGCGTCGAAACCGATTGCCGCCTGGCATCAGGCGGCAAGGGCGTTGGTGATTAGAGAGCTGCTTCTGCAGCGCGCTAAATACCTCGGCCTTACGCCGGAGCCTATCAGTGATGAGGCCGGCCGGCGCGAGACCGACGACGAAGCCGTTATGCGCGCTGTCATTGAGCGCGAGGTTACGGTGCCCGAGCCAGACGATGAAACGTGCCGGCGCTACTACGCGCAGAACAGCGGACGCTTTCGTTCCTCAGATATCTACGAGGTCTCACATATTCTTTTTGCCGCATTGCCGGAAAATCATGAGGCCTACGCCCAGGCTCGCGCGGCTGCTGCTGCTGTACTGACAACCCTTCAGGAGAGTCCTGAGTGCTTTGCTGCACTCGCCAAAGCCCATTCGCGATGCCCATCGGCAGAGCAGGGCGGCAATCTCGGCCAGATCACCGAGGGACAGACAACGCCGGAATTCGAGCGCGCTCTCATCTCACTTACGCCGGGCGAACTCTGTGCCGAACCCGTTGCTACCCGTTACGGCTTCCATATCATCCGGCTCGAGCGCAAACACGATGGCCGTGCGCTGCCTTATGAGGCGGTATCAGAACGTATTGCCGACTATTTACGCGAAAGCGTGCGGCGGCGGGCTGATGCGCAGTATGTCGCGCGGCTGATATCAGCGGCGACAATTGAATGCATCGAGATCGCTGGCGCTGACGCGCTACGCGTGCATTGAGGCTGTAACCATGATGCTTGGTGACGTACTGGCCCGGTTAAACGATGAAGGCGAGGCGGCCGAAATCATTGTTGGTGTCGGGGATCTTCGCCTGCTGGCGGCAATGCGGGAGCGCGCCGAGTCCGAAGGACTTGGTCTCGCTGCTTATGCGAGGACCGCGGTACAGCGCTATGCCGCCGAGGCATCCGATGAAGAGTGGATTACGCTCCTGGGCCTGATTGGTCGTGCAGTCGACCCCGGGACAGCCTGTCTCAAGCGTGCCTTCGAAAACGTCACGCGTACCTGAAGCGGCGGCGCGGCCGTCGCTGGAAATGTGCCAATTCAATAGTTGAAGCATTGCACGCCTAGGGGATTCGAGCCCCTGTTACTGCCTTGCACGTGCTCGGCCCGAAATTCAGCGGGAAATAAGGTTGGGCCTATGGGTTTACGTTGATAAAAAGCGCTCTGTCGAAGCCTGTTATATTTCAGCATTGCACGAGGCGTGTTCTCTGGGGGATACATGCAGCGGCGCGAATTCATCACGCTTCTCGGCGGCACGGCGGCCGCGGGGTCGCTCACGGCGAGTGCGCCGGCGCTCCCGGTGGTCAGCTTTCCAAGCAGCGCTTCGTCCGCGACTTTGCCGAAAGCGGCGGTGTTGTCAGGTACGGAACCGACTTTGCGCCGAGCGCCTTGGCAGTCTTGAGGTTAATGGTGGGCGCACTATGCCACCGAATTTAATCGACCGCGCGGACGAGGTGATCGAATGAATCGCGGAATGTCCGCTAAGTGCCAATAGCGGACATTGGCTCGGTTCCGCATTCGAGGCAGGTTGTGGGTGCCATTCTCAAACGAAAGACCGCCTCGCGGCGGTCCTTCTCAACAAAGTTAGCGTCGCAAAAGCTCAGCGAGTGCTCATGCGGATCGAGGCCGGGTGGCCCGACAGCTTGAAGCGCTTGACCGGGGTGATTTTAGTCCCGTTGACTTTCAAGATCGAGAGATCCTGATCCAGATAATTGCCAATATAGAGATATTTTCCGTCGGGTGTGAAAGCCGCTCCTTCGGGCAAGCCACCGACTTCCACGTCGCCGACTTTGGTCACCTTCTTGCCGGAAATGTGCAACACCGAAACGCTACCATTGCGCTTGTAAAAGTAGGCGCTCTTGTTGTTGGAACCGGCGAGGATGATCGCCACCGCGACATCGCCCTTGGGTGAAATGGCCAAGCCCTCGGGTCCGTCACCAACGACGACGCGATCTGTGATGCGCGGCGGGTTGAGCTCGAGGTCGACCACACTTACGGTGTCGATGCTGCCATCAGAGTTTCCGGCATTGCCGTTGTCGGCTGTAAGCGCAATCTTGCCGCTCGGCGCCACGGCGACATTGTAGGGCCACTGGCCGGTCGGCAAATCCAGCTTATTGTAGGTCACCTTATCGCCGTTGATATCGAGCAGGGACACTTTGTGATCGTTGAACTTCGTCACCAGCGCGTGCTTGCCGTCAGGTGTGAACACGGCGTGCGAGACAATGCCGCCCAAATCAATATTGTCGATGACTTTTACATCGGTTCCCTTGATCGACAGCACACTGACCGTTTTGTCAACGCGGTTGGTAACGAGT
>DASWAK010000385.1:0-4107 GCA_036391175.1 Pseudolabrys sp. | reverse complement strand
CTTGCGCTCTTTTAGGACAATTGATGGCTCACGCGTCGCAATCAGACCCCGCGGCCGCCAGATCATGATAAGCACCATGGCGAGCCCGAACAGGAGCATTCGGTACTGCGTTGGGTCGAAGGTAGATCCGAAAATTAATTTTAGGAAATCGAGCTCACGCATGATTTCCGTGCCACCGATCATCACAATGGCAGCGATAGCGACACCGATCTGACTGCCCATGCCGCCCAGCACGACGATCGACAGGATGGTCGCGGACTCCAGGAATGTAAACGAGTCGGGTGAGATGAAGCCTTGCCGTGCGGCGAAGAATGAGCCTGCAAAGCCCGCGAACATCGCGCCCATGGCAAAAGCGGTGAGCTTCGTATTAGTTGTGTTGATACCGAGCGAGCGGCAAGCGATTTCGTCCTCGCGCAGCGCCTCCCAGGCGCGCCCGACCGGCAGGCGCCGTAGGCGGACCGTGACGAATGCTGTGAGCAGGGCAAGGGCGAGGATCAGGTAGTATAGAAAGATGGTGCGATAGATTGGCGAAAATTCCAACCCGAATACTGCTGCGAAGCCGTCTTCATTGGCGTTGAACGGAATTCCGAAGAACGTTGGTCGCGGGATACCGGTGATGCCGGCATAGCCATTGGTCAAATCCACCCAGTTAATCAGAACGATTCGAATGATTTCACCGAAGGCGAGCGTGACGATGGCGAGATAATCGCCGCGCAACCGCAGCACTGGGAAGCCGAGTAGGATTCCCCAGAACGAGGCGAGGACGCCGGCGAGCGGCAACAGTATCCAAAAAGAAAACCCGAAGGTCTTGGCGAGCAGGGCGTAAGAATAGGCGCCCACGGCGTAAAAGGCGACATAACCGAGGTCGAGCAATCCCGCCAGACCCACTACGATATTCAGACCCCATCCGAGCATTATATAGATGAGGACTTGGATTCCGAAATTGTCGATCCACTTTACCGCGCGGCCAAAACCCGCGGTAGCGATGACAATCGCCGGATAGGCAACAACAAATCCGATGGCAAACGGAATGATCCATTTGCCCACCTGCATGCGCCACTGCGGAGTTGCGGCGCGGGGGCGGAGCACACGGTCTCTTAGCCACGGCTCGATCGCGAGCGAGTAAGCGAGACGACCAAGTGCGACTATGGCGACAATGGCGAATAGCAGCGGCCAACGCGAGATCAGGATCAGGTCATTACGAACGTTGGTAACAGTTTCGAAGCCGATCAAAGGCAGGAACAGTCCGAAGGCAATCAGTGCGGTGATGCCTGCGTCGCGTAACGCGCGAGCAGTATCGACGCGCTTGTCTTGCGCGCCGCTCGCCATATCAGACTTTCTCGACATCCGGGCGGCCAAACAGGCCTTGCGGCAGGAAAATCAAGGTGATTGCCAGGACTGAAAATGCGGCAACGTCTTTGTAATCGATGGAAAAATATGCCGACCACATGGTCTCGATTAGACCGATCAATATGCCGCCAATAACTGCGCCCGGTAGTGACCCGATGCCGCCCAGCACGGCGGCAGTAAATGCTTTCACACCCGGAACGAAGCCGTCGGAGAAACTCACGACGCCGTAGTACATCAGGTACATGGTACCAGCGACGGCGGCGAGCGCGGCCGCGATCACGAAAGTCATCGAGATGGTGCGGTCGACGTCAACACCAACCAGAGCCGCCATTTTCTGATCTTGCTCGCATGCTCGCTGTGCGCGGCCGAGGCGGGTCTTGGTGACGAGATACCAGAAACAGGCGAGCAGGACCGCCGTGACGACCCAGATGATGAGCTGCTTGAGCGAGAGGGTGACCGGATAGTCGTTTTTCGTGAACAGCACAAACTCGCCTTGCACCATGGGCGGGATCGACTTGTTGCGCGGTCCTTGCGCTACCTGAACGAAATTCGACAGGAAAATTGACATGCCGATCGCCGAAATCAATGGCGCCAGCCGAAATGAGCCGCGGAGTGGTCTGTATGCGAGTCGTTCGATTACCCAGTTGACCAGTGACGTGAATAGCATCGCAACAATCAGCACGATGAATAGTGCAAGCGCGATCGAGGTTACCCCAAGGAAACTTACGAGAAGCAGGAAGGCAATCAAAGCAATGAAAGCCGACACCATGAAAACATCGCCATGTGCAAAGTTCACCATGCCGATAATGCCGAACACCATGGTGTAGCCGATGGCGATCAGGCCGTAGATCGAGCCGAGTGTGATACCGTTGATGAGTTGCTGGAAGAAGACTTCCATCCCGTCCCTGCGCCTTCCCGATGGTGCCCGGCTGACGACCAATGGGTCGATGTCCAAGGCTTAACAGGGCGTGGACGGAGCGGCAACGCTACGTCGGCGATGTGTTATTAAGTCCAAATGCCGCAAGAGGGTCGTTTTGTCATCTAGCCTGGAAATCGTCGTACGCGTTGGCTGCTATACCGTAGTTTTTGCGGGCATGGCACTATGGGAATGGTTCGCCCCGCGGCGCCGGCTCAACGTCGGGCGCCAGCCACGCTGGGCCAATAACCTCGGTATTCTGGCGATCGATATCATAACAGTGCGTTTGCTGGTGCCGACCACTGCAGTTGGCGTGGCGATGATCGCATCGGAGCGCGGCTGGGGCCTGTTTCCGTTTTTGGGATTACCATATTGGGAGGCACTTGTAGGCGGAGTCATTACGCTCGATTTCGCTGTCTATATTCAGCATCGCCTTTTTCATTATGTGCCCGCCTTGTGGCGACTCCATCGCATGCACCACGCGGATCTCGATATCGATGTGACAACCGGCGTGCGCTTCCATCCGCTGGAAATTCTGCTCTCGCTTGCAATCAAGATCGCGGCCGTGGCAGTCCTCGGCGTACCGGCGACGGCTGTCCTGATCTTTGAGGTTCTGCTTAACGCGACATCGATGTTCAATCACAGCAATGTTGCAATACCGCAGCAGCTGGAGCGAATTGCACGTTGGATCGTGGTCACCCCCCAGATGCATCAGGTGCATCACTCAATTGAACGCGCGGAAACCGATAGCAATTTTGGATTCAATTTACCGTGGTGGGACCGCTTGTTTGGTACCTATCGCGCCAAGCCGAAGGCTGGTGAAGATCGCATGGTGGTCGGCTTACCAATTTTCCGCGACGTCGCAGAACTCAACATTGCCCGGCTGCTGACACAGCCATTTAGGAACGACGCGACCCAGCAGCGCTGAAGTTGCGATTAGTGCAAGCCGCCAAATATCCAAATCAGCACCAGAATAGGAATTGGTATCCCGAGCAACCACAGCAGTAGATAGCGTCCCATCGTCGGTTCCTCCTGTTGCTACAAGGAACACGTCAAGGCCACGCCAGGTTCCAAATACGTTTTGTTTCAAAGTTAAACGTGCATGTGCACGGAACAAATACAGCGACCGCGCATTGTCACTCGCCATGGGCGCGACCGATCGAAATGGCGCTTCAAACCCATATGGAGAGGAAAGTAAAATGAATCAAAATCCGAACCAGAAGCCTGGCCAGCAGCAGCAAGGTGGTCAGCAGCAGGGCGGCCAGCAGGGCGGTGGACAGCAGAAGCCCGGCCAGCAGCAACAAGGTGGTCAGCAGCAGGGCGGCCAGAAAAACCAGCAGAACCGTTGAGCTGACGAAGATAAATCGGAAAAGCCCCGCCGCGAGACGGGGCTTTTCATTTTCCTTGGCACATCGGATGTTGGCCTTCATAGGCCAGCTCGAATATGCTCGATGCATGGGAACCGTGTCGGCGCTACCGCTATTTCATTTGTACGGCGATCCGCCGGACGATTCTGCTTTTGATTTCATTCATATCGAAACTATCGCTTCGCGGTCGTCCGTCCATGATTGGACGATCCGAGCGCACCGTCACCGGAATCTGTTTCAAGTATTGCTGATCGAGAAGGGCGGCGGCGAAATGAGCTTTGAGACCGCCACGGCCCGCTTTACTGCACCCACTGTTATTCTCATACCGGCCACGATCGCGCACGGCTTTCGTTTCACCCCTAAGGTTACCGACGGGTGGGTGGTAAGTTTCACCGAGGATGTCGCTGATGCGCTCGGCGACCAGTCGGGCGAGGCGCTGGCGCGGCTGAAAGCGGTGGCGGTGGAGCCGCTGCT
>DASWAK010000384.1:0-5886 GCA_036391175.1 Pseudolabrys sp. | reverse complement strand
CGGGGTTCCCGTCGATCCAGGCCCATGGTGGGCAGCTGGCGAAGGCGAAAAGGTTCGCGGATGATGCGCAAGACCTCACTCATTCTTCTCGGCGCGGCGGCGGGAGCGGCAATGACGCTGCTTGCGGTTCAGCCCCGCATTGTCCTCGTGGGCGCAACAGCCAAGGCAGCTGCAGCTGATACATATCGGCAGCTGAACTTGTTCGGCGACGTGTTCGAGCGCGTGCGCGCTGACTATGTCGAAAAACCCGACGACAGCAAACTGATCGAAACTGCGATCAACGGCATGCTGGCCGGCCTCGATCCGCACTCGAGCTATATGGATGCCAAGAGCTTTCGCGACATGCAGGTGCAGACCCGTGGTGAATTTGGTGGGCTTGGCATCGAAGTCACCATGGAAGATGGCCTGATCAAAGTCGTCGCGCCGATCGACGACACGCCTGCAGCCAAGGCCGGCGTCATGGCCAATGACATTATCACCAAGCTCGACGATGAGCAGGTGCAAGGACTTACTCTGAACCAAGCTGTCGAGAAAATGCGCGGTCCGGTGAACACCAAGATCAAACTCACCATCATGCGCAAAGGTCAGGACAAGCCGGTCGAAGTATCGATCACGCGCGACATCATCCGAGTGCGCTCGGTGCGCTCGCAGACCGAAGGCGATGACGTCGGCTATATCCGTCTCACGCAGTTCAATGAGCAGACCACCGAAGGGCTGAAGAAAGCGATCACCGACATCAATGCAAAGATCTCTGACGACAAGCTGAAGGGTTACGTTCTCGACCTGCGCAATAATCCTGGCGGTCTGCTCGATCAGGCAATCTCGGTGTCGGACGCATTCCTGCAAAAGGGCGAGATTGTATCCACCCGAGGCCGCAACGCCGAAGAAACTCAGCGCTTCAACGCGCGCCCAGGCGATCTCACAAAGAACAAACCGCTGATCGTTCTGATCAACGGTGGCTCAGCCTCTGCGTCTGAAATTGTCGCCGGCGCTTTGCAGGATCACAAGCGTGCGGCAGTCATCGGTACTCGTTCCTTCGGCAAGGGCTCGGTCCAGACCATCATTCCGCTTGGTTCAGGCAATGGTGCGCTGCGGCTGACGACAGCTCGCTACTTCACGCCGTCCGGTCGTTCGATCCAGGCAAAGGGCATTTCGCCTGATATCGAGGTTCTGCAAGATGTGCCGGATGAGCTGAAGGCCAAAACCGATACCAAAGGCGAGGCATCATTGCGCGGCCATCTCAAGGGCGACGAAGGTAAAGAGCAAACCGGCTCACAGTCGTATATTCCGCCTGACGCCAAGAACGACAAGGCGCTCAACATGGCGCTTGATCTCCTGCGCGGGACCCAGGTCAACTCGGCATTCCCGCCGAATTCAAAGACAGCTGTACCGAACTGAGCGCAGGCAAGATTTCAAAGCTCCGGGGCGGCCGAAAGGCCGCCCCAATCGTTTTGTCTGCCCTGATGATTGCCTGCCATGACAGGTATGTGGCGATCCCAGCGCGGAAACATCGCGTGCTAGACTCGCGCGATGATTCGCGAGGATCTTGCGCCTTGGCAACAGACGACCTGAACGCGCCCCTCGGCCAGGACAAACGAAAAAGGCTACTGAAGCTGCCCGTCCCGGCGCCCCAATTGCTTGCCGGCGCGCTTGGGCTTTTGGGGATCGTGGTGGTGGCTTGGGCGGCCTTAGTCAACGACCCGTTGGGCGGCGAGCCAGTGGCGGTGGTGGCCGCCAAATTACCGCCGGCGACCCAAGCCGCGCGGGACGACCGCGCCAGAAAGCAGCATGCCAGCCATGACGGCTTGGCGGGTACGGCGCCCGATGCATCGGCCACGGCAGCGAAAATTGTCGCACCGCCGCCGCCCGGATCCAGAACGGTCACCATTATTGATGGTTCCAGTGGGGCGAGCCAGCAAGTCACCATCCCCGGAAACGCCGCTGGCAGCACGCCGAGCCCATTGCTCGATCCGAAGCTGATCGAGGCCACGCGTCATGGCGCAATTCCCAAGATTGGACCTGACGGCACGCGTCCATCGACCCGTTACGCGCGCACGCGCCAGCTGCCGTCAAACAAAAAAGGTTCGCCACTTATTGCCATTGTGATTGGTGGACTCGGCACCAGTGCGTCGGGCACAGCTGATGCTTTCACCAAGCTGCCCGCGACAGTGACCTTCGCGCTAGCACCCTACGGCGCCGATCTTGAAAAGCTGGCCGAGCGCGCGCGGGCCGAAGAGCACGAAGTGCTGCTTCAGGTACCAATGGAGCCTTTCGACTACCGCGATAATGATCCCGGGCCGCAGACTCTGCTGACCTCGTTGACGCCGGAGCAGAACATCGACCGGTTGCATTGGTTGATGAGCCGTTTCCAGGGGTATGTCGGTGTCATGAGTTATAGGGGAGCGCGCTTTACCGCCTCCGAGCAGGAATTGGCGCCGGTGTTGCGCGACGCCGCCCAACGCGGGCTCATTTATGTAGACGACGGTTCATCCTCCCGAAGTGTCGCTAGTCAGCTTGCCGGCAGCCACAATTTGCCGTTTGCAAAAACCGATGTCGTGCTCGACACGGTTCCAACTCCGGTTGAAATTGACCGAGCACTTGCGCGCCTCGAGATGAAAGCGCGAGATATTGGTTTCGCTGTCGGATTTGCTTCCGCGCAGCCGGCCACAATCGCACGGATTGCCGACTGGGCGAAGAAAGTGGAAGCCCGAGGCATATTCCTGGTGCCGATCACGATGGTGGCGATCAAGGCAAAGTCGTCGTAACGTTATTTTCGCTCGTGAGCGCCTCGCGACTGAATAACGGAGCGCGAATGCCCCCCTTTAAATCGTTACCCTATCGACCTTGCGCCGGCATGATGGTGCTCAACCGCGCCGGACTCGTTTTCATCGGGCGGCGAACGGATGGGCCCGAACATGTCGATGCTACTCATGTGTGGCAGATGCCGCAGGGCGGCATCGACGAGGATGAAGACCCCTACAAAGCGGCACTGCGCGAGCTACACGAGGAAACCGGCATCCGCTCTGTGCAAAAGCTCGGCGAGATCGCCGAATGGCTGACCTATGATCTTCCGAGCAAGGTCGCGAAACATGCATGGGGCGGCAAATATCGCGGTCAGAAGCAGAAATGGTATGCGCTACGCTTTACGGGAGATGACGGCGAAATCGATATCGCTCATCCTAGCGGTGGGCATAAACCCGAATTTGTCGAGTGGCGCTGGATTGCGATGCGCAAGCTGCCGGACCTGGTGATCCCCTTCAAGCGCCACACTTACGAACGTGTCGTGAAGGAATTCGAACGGTTTGCGCGATAGCGCTAGTGTGCCGCTGACCCGGTGAGATGGCGATCGACTTCCTTGAAATGATCAAGCTGCCTAATCAGCCTGTCCAACTCGGAGCCGGACTCCATTTTGGTAATGCGACTTTCAATTTCGCCTATGCGAGCTGCGATCATGCCGCGATCGATCTCTTCCGCTGCTGCAGCAACTTCGGCGAGTACTGTAAGACCGCCCGCGTTAACTTCCGCAAAGCCGCCGAGCACGACGATTTTCTGCTCGCCGCCGGCGCCGTGCACCGTCAGAATGCCAGGGCGTAACGTCGTGACCATTGGTGCATGCTCGGCGAGTACGCCGAAGTCGCCCTCGGCGCCGGGCACGTCAACCTGTACCACTTCACCCGAGAACAACAGCTTTTCAGGCGAAACCAGTTCAAAATGAAAATTAGCCATTGTTCGTCTAACCTCTGCGCTTGCCGATAGCGAACCCAACAGCCAGCCCGATAACGCCGCCGATCGCACTCATGATCGCGATGTGCTGCACCTGGCTGCTGGTGAGCGGACCGCCGCCGCGCGCCCTCTCGTTGGTGCGAACCTCGACGCTCAGCGGTCCCAGCTTGATCTCGGTCGATTCTTCCGGGCGCGTCATGTAACCGGACAATCCGCCAACCACCAGCCCGATTAGCAAAAACGCAATCAGGTTGAACCGCCCCTGCATCGCCTTTACGCCGCTTCTGCTGCGAGTTTCTTGCCCTTCTCGACCGCCTCTTCAATGGTACCGACCATGTAAAAGGCTGCCTCCGGCAGGTGATCATACTTGCCTTCACACAGGCCTTTGAAGCCCTTGATGGTGTCAGCAAGATCAACAAGTTTGCCGGGCGAACCGGTGAACACCTCGGCCACGTGGAATGGCTGCGACAAGAAGCGTTCGATCTTGCGCGCGCGCGCGACGGTTGTCTTGTCGTCTTCCGAAAGCTCGTCCATACCAAGAATTGCGATGATGTCTTGCAGCGCCTTGTAGCGCTGTAGGGTCTGTTGCACCTGCCGCGCCACCGCGTAGTGCTCTTCACCCACGACCAGCGGTGACAGCATGCGCGACGTGGAGTCGAGCGGATCCACGGCCGGATAAATGCCCTTGGCGGCAATGTCGCGCGATAGCACAGTGGTCGCATCAAGGTGCGCGAATGATGTTGCGGGGGCCGGATCGGTGAGGTCATCGGCCGGCACGTAAATGGCCTGCACCGAGGTGATTGAGCCCTTGGTCGTGGTGGTGATGCGCTCCTGCAGCGCGCCCATGTCGGTTGCGAGCGTCGGTTGATAGCCCACCGCCGAGGGGATGCGGCCGAGCAACGCCGATACTTCCGAGCCGGCCTGCGTAAATCTGAAAATATTGTCCACGAAGAACAGCACGTCCTGGCCCTGATCGCGGAAATATTCGGCGACCGTCAGACCGGAGAGACCGACGCGAGCGCGAGCCCCCGGCGGCTCGTTCATCTGTCCATAGACCAGCGCGCACTTCGAGCCCTCTACCGACCCCTTCTTGGGGTCCTTGTTGACGCCAGACTCGATCATCTCGTGGTAAAGGTCGTTGCCCTCGCGCGTACGCTCGCCGACGCCGGCGAATACCGAATAACCGCCATGCGCCTTGGCAACGTTATTAATCAGCTCCATGATCAGCACGGTCTTGCCAACGCCGGCGCCACCGAAAAGGCCGATCTTGCCGCCCTTTGCGTATGGTGCGAGCAGGTCCACCACCTTGATGCCGGTTATCAGAATCTGCGCTTCGGTGGATTGGTCGGTGTAGGTCGGTGCATCCTGATGGATTGCGCGCTTGCTCTCAGCTTTAACCGGACCGGCTTCATCGACCGGATCGCCGATCACGTTGATAATACGGCCGAGTAGCCCCGATCCGACCGGCACCGCGATCGGTTGGCCCGTGTCGGTGACATCCTGCCCGCGCACCAGTCCTTCAGATGAGTCCATCGCGACGGTGCGCACTGTCGATTCGCCGAGATGCTGGGCAACTTCCAGCACCAGCCGATTGCCGCCATTCGTGGTCTCAAGTGCATTTAAGATCGCCGGCAGGTGCGCTTCGAACTGCACGTCGACGACGGCGCCGATGACTTGCGTGATTTTTCCGACTGCGTTGGGCGTGGCCATTGTGTCCTCGTTACTCGAATTAGAGCGCCTCAGCGCCGGAGATGATCTCGATGAGTTCCTTGGTGATCATCGCCTGGCGGGTACGATTATAGGTGAGTGTTTGCTTGCGAATCATTTCGCCGGCATTGCGGGTGGCATTGTCCATCGCGCTCATGCGCGCGCCCTGCTCGGAGGCAGCGTTTTCCAGAAGCGCGCGGAATACTTGCACCGACAGATTGCGCGGCAGCAGCTCGGCGAGGATTTCTTCCTCTTCCGGTTCGTATTCGTAGGCAGCAGCCGGGCCTGTTTCGAGGGCCTGTTCGAACACCGGCGGGATGATCTGCTGTGCGGTCGGTATCTGCGCGATCACTGACTTGAAGCGCGAGAAGAACAACGTGGCAACATCAAACGCTCCTTGCTCGAATAGCACAACGACCTTCTTGGCGATCATTTCGGCCTGCTCGAAGCCGATGG
>DASWAK010000383.1:0-1608 GCA_036391175.1 Pseudolabrys sp. | reverse complement strand
TGTGGAACGGCTTCCCCCTGATCTTTCCTGACACTGGCGGTTATCTGGACCGGCCGATCTTAGGCACGCTGGGCATGGGCCGCTCGGCACTGTATGGCCTGTTTCTCTACACCGGCGTCCCATTCTCGTTCTGGCCGAATGTGGTTCTCCAATCGGCCCTGACTGCCTGGCTGATCGTGCTGGCCATGCGCGCGCATGGTTTGGGCGGCCGGCCCTGGCTTGCTCTCGGCATCGTGGCGATGCTGACGGTCTGCACGAGTGTGCCGTGGTTTTCCGCCCAGTTGATGCCCGACATTCTATTTCCGGCGGCCGTGTTGGCGCTTTATCTGCTGAGTTTCCACAACGAGCGGCTTGCGCGGTGGGAACGCTTCATTCTCGCCGGGGTAATCGCCTTCGCCATTCCAAGCCACATGGCAGCCGCCGGCATGTGCGTCGCTGTCATCGCGGGGCTCTGGCTGTCGGCACGATTCGAGCCGCTTGCACTGCCGAAGCCTCGGAAGTGGTTAGCGGCAGGCAGCGTCGCTGCTGGCATCGCGCTCTGCCCGATTTCGAATCTCGCCATTACTGGCAACTTCGCCTTCACGCCCGGCGGCAGTAGCATTCTATTTGGTCGACTGATTGAGGACGGCATCGTTGCACGTTATCTCGACGAGCACTGCCCGGACGCCTCGCTGCGCCTGTGTGACTTCAAAGCTACCTTGCCGGACGACGCCGTGGGCTGGCTGTTTGACGACGACTCGCCGTTCCGCGAACTCGGCGGCTGGAAAGGTTTCGGGGACGAGGAGCGCGTCATCACGCTGGCAACCCTTGAGCGCTATCCCCTGATGCATGCCTCGACCGCCGTCATCGCCGCTGTTACGCAGTTCTTTACCTTCCAGACCGAGGTCGACGTCGAGGATAACGAGCCGACGATCAACATGTTTCGCACCCACTTGCCCGATCTGTTTGCGCAATTCATGCGCGCACGCCAGCAGGCCGCGGCTTTCGACGTGGCGCCGTTGAATTATCTGCATTGGCCTGTCGCCGCACTTTCCGTCGCGGGCCTTGGCCTTGCTCTGCTATTCCACCGCCGGCTGAAGATCGCGCCGGAAGCCGCCGCGCTTTGTTTTGTCATTCTGCTGGCGCTGGCCGCCAACGCCATCATTTGCGGCGTCTTCTCGCATCCGGCAGACCGCTATCAAAGCCGCGTGGTGCTGCTCGCCCCGCTCGCCATGGCGTTGTTGATCGCGCATTGGCGTCGCGCCGACCAGACCGTCTTGGGACCGCCCGCGATTTTGCCTAGACCTTCCGGTCGTTCACGGCCGGACACCTTAATTTAAAATGACAATCGCTCGTCGCGTATTCGGTCCCGTATCGCATGTCCGCTTTGGGTCATTAGCGGACATATGCAGTGCAAAAGGGCATGTCCGCTTTGCCCCCAATAGCGACCGCGAAAGCGGATTCCCGCAAACGGTCATGTCCGCATTACCCCCGAAAGCGGACGTGTGCGGCGCAAACCGTCATGTCTGCTTTGAGCCAAAAGCGGACTTCGGACCCCCTTCCACGCGGATGCGCGAACGATGGGTAGTCCTTGCATGTCCGCTTTGTGCCAACAGCGGACATCGGGTT
>DASWAK010000382.1:0-3789 GCA_036391175.1 Pseudolabrys sp. | reverse complement strand
GCCATCGCCGCTCCAATGCCGGCGCCGGTAAATCCGGATTCCGAGAGAGGCGTATCGCGAATCCGCTCGGGGCCGAATTCGGCAAGCAGCCCGTGGCTCACCGCATAGCAGCCGCCATAACGGCCGACGTCCTCACCCATCAGAAAAACGCGTTCGTCGCGTTTAATCGCATCGCGAAGGGCCGCGCGCACCGCTTCACGATAAGTCAACTCGATCATTCCTGGTCGGGTAGTTTCTTGGTGCATGGCTCTCATCGACCGGTAGATACGGCACTATCTGCATATGTGAAGCGGGTAAGTTGCTCGACCGGCTCCCAAGTCCCTGCTTCGGCGAAGGCGACCGCCTCCGCGACCTCGACATCGATCTCGGCTTCGAGACGGGGCACATCGTCCGCATGAATCATGTGATTGGCCTGCAGCCATTCTTTGAAGCGCGTGATCGGTTCCTTGTGGCGCCAAGCTTCGATCTCAGTCTTGTCGCGATAAAGCTGCGGATCAAACATTGAATGCGCGCGCAGGCGGTAGGTCCGGCATTCCAGAAAATAAGGCTTATGGCTCTCGCGCACTGCGTGAACTGCCCGACGGGCGGCAGCCTCGACGGCAACGACATCCATGCCATCGACAGCCTCGGAGGCGATCCGATAGCACGAGGCCTTGCGCTGGATATCCGTTTCGGACTCTGAAAGCGCCAATGCAGTTCCCATGGCATACAGATTATTTTCGCAAACAAACAGCACCGGCAATTCCCACAACATCGCCAAATTCAAGCTCTCGTGAAATTCGCCTTCGGCAACGGCGCCTTCCCCAAAAAAGCAAGCAATGACGAGGTCATTGCTCTGCATATGGTCGGCAAGTGCGAGACCTATCGCCAGCGGCAAGCCACCACCGACGATGGCATTGCCGCCATGGAAATTGGTGGTGCGGTCGAACAAATGCATGGAGCCGCCACGTCCGCGGCTGCAGCCTTCCTGCTTGCCGTACATCTCGGCCATGACCGTAGTCATCGGTACGCCGCGTACCAGCGCATGCCCATGCTCGCGATAGGTCGCGACAATCCGGTCGCGCTTTTCCAGCACCGGGATGACGCCCACCGCGACTGCCTCTTCGCCATCATAGAGGTGAAGGAAGCCGCGGATCTTCTCCTGCGTATATAGCTCAGCGCACTTGTCCTCGAAGCGGCGGATACGGATCATCTGCTTCAAGAGATCCAACATGTGCGCACGCGACAAATGCGGCTTGTCAGCTGATGCGGTCATCGCTCCTCGCTTTCCAGCGTCGATATATCGCCTTCGGGCAGTCCGAGCTCACGGGCCTTGAGCAAGCGGCGCATGATCTTGCCGCTGCGCGTCTTGGGTAGATTCTGCCGAAATGCGATGTCCTTCGGCGCCACCGCCGGCCCGAGACGTTGGCGCGCGTGTCCCAACAATTCCTTGCGCAGGGCCTCACTGGGCTCGAATCCGTCCTTCAACGCAACGTAAGCCTTGACCACCTCGCCGGCAGTAGGTTCAGGAATTCCGATCACGCCCGCCTCAGCGACGGCCTTGTGCTCCATCAGCGCACTTTCCACTTCGAATGGGCCAATGAGGTGACCAGCGCTTTTGATGACGTCATCGCTGCGCCCAACAAACCAATAATAACCCTCGCTGTCACGCATCGCGAGGTCCCCGGTGAGATACCAGCCGCCCACGAAGCACTTGCGATACCGTTGCTCTTCGTTGAGGTATGCACGCATCATCGACGGCCAGCCCGGTCGCAATGCGAGCTCGCCCATTGCCATTGGCTTGGTGATTTCGCGGACGTCGCCGCCTTCAAGGTGTTCGACGATGCCGGCCGCAATGCCGGGGAGGGGACGTCCCATCGATCCGGGCTTTACGTCCATCGACAGAAAATTCGTGATCATGATTCCGCCGGTCTCGGTCTGCCACCAGTTGTCGTGAAAAGGTTTGCCGAAGGCCTCAACGCTCCACACTACAGCCTCCGGATTGAGCGGCTCACCGACGCTCGCCATCAAACGCAATTTTGACAGGTCGAACCGTTTTGCAAAATCGGCGCCCACTTTCATCAGCATTCGGATGGCCGTCGGCGCCGTGTACCAAATTGTAACTTTCTGATCTTGCAAAATGCGATACCAGCGTTCGGCATCAAACTCGGCTTGATCGATGACCATCGTCACGCCGTTCGTCAGCGGCGATATGATTCCGTAGGAAGTACCGGTTATCCATCCCGGATCGGCGGTGCACCAGAATATATCGTCGGAATGGAAGTCGAGCGCGAGTTTGCCGGTGACGTTATGGGCGACGACAGCGTCGTGCACATGCACGGCGCCTTTTGGCTTCCCAGTAGTGCCACTGGTGAAGTGCAGCAGAGCCATATCTTCGGGGAGCGTCCGCACGGTCTCGAACAAATCGGGTGCCTGCGCCAAGGCTGCGGCAAGATCGATCGTGTCTGGTGGAAGGCTGGATGAACATTCGGTCAAGAAGACATGCTTTAAGCTCGCGAGCTCTTTACGCCACGGTTCAATCTTGCGGCGATAGAAAGCTTCGGTGGTGATGAGGGCCCTGGCATCCCCGATCGTCATGCGGGCTTTAATCGGCTCCGGTCCGAAAGCTGAAAACAACGGCGAGAAGACGCTGCCGTTCTTCAAAGTGCCAAGCGCGGCAATATAAAGCTCCGGCACGCGGCCAAGCAGCGAGAACACGCAGTCGCCCTTCGTTATTCCACGCTGCGCCAGCACATTAGCAAAACGATTCACCGCCACGCCAAGCGCGGTGTAGGTGAAATCGCGGATGCCGTCGTCGCGCGCGATCCAGCGCAGCGCGAGCTTGTTGCCACGTCCGGCTTTTACGTGCCGGTCGATTGCTTCGTGGGCAATGTTGAGGCCGCCTCCGGGGAGTCCATCAAGCAGCCCACGCGCCTGCGTCCACGAACACGTCTTGGCGCACTCATCATAATCCAAGAGGTTCGCGCCGACGTAGTCTTCAGGACGCTTTCGTATTCGGTCCCATTCCATGGCCGGCCTCAGGCTGATTGAGGCAATCAAACTAGATGATGGGCTTCGAGCGGCTTTGACGTGGGTCAACGTGACAATCGGGACCACGCGGGCTCATTTTATGCCCGCAGTGATCATCTTTGCGCGCCCACTTTATGCGGGTGGCATTGAGGGCTTCTTTTGATTTCCATCAATGCCGCTCTGCCCGGTTAATGGAATCTAAGTTCGATCCAGGTCTCAACATCGGTCACACCCGCGGGGACTAACACCATGCACAAACACATTTTGATCCCGACCGATGGTTCTGAGTTGTCGCAGAAAGCAATCGACTACGGCATGGCATTAGCAAAATCGGTAAATGCCAAAGTTACCGTGGTGACGGTATCGGCTCCGTTTCGTCTTTGGGCTATTGAGCCGCCTTTGACGATCGAATTTCTGGAGGACTACCAAAAGCAGATGAGGCAGCTGTCTGCGAAATACCTCGAGTCGGCAAAAGAATCGGCGGCAGCCGCAGGGGTGACTTGCGAAGTGCTACAAATCGAACACGATCAGCCTTATTTGGCCATCATCGATACGGCAGCACGGAGATCCTGCGATTTGATTGTAATGGCCTCTCACGGCCGACGTGGAATCTCAGCGATCGTCCTTGGCAGTGAAACGGTGACAGTGTTGACCCATAGCACCATCCCCGTGTTGGTATTTCGCGCGGCCTGGCACAATCCACTGAATATTACCTCATAGATGCCGCTTTTGGCGCTGCGTCTGCGCTTGATCGACATCAAAGGCGCAAGGCAGTGTTGT
>DASWAK010000381.1:0-1762 GCA_036391175.1 Pseudolabrys sp. | reverse complement strand
GATATAAAGCGCGACGGTCTTGCCGCCCTCTAGTGGCACTTTGCGGGTCACAAGATCGAGGGCCTGAATTCCGTTGGTACCCTCGTAGATCGCGGCGATGCGCGCGTCCCGATAATGTTGCGCCGCGCCAGTCTCTTCGATGTAGCCCATGCCGCCATGCACCTGCACGCCGAGCGAGGCGACCTCAATACCAATATCGGTCGAATAAGCTTTGGCCACCGGAGTCAGCAAAGAGGCGCGCTCGTGTGCGTCTTTGCGCGCAGCGTCCGTTTTCGCGCGCAGGGAGCGGTCGATGGAAATTCCCGTCGTATAGCAGATCGCTCGCGCCGCGCCGGTGAGCGCGCGCATGGTGAGCAACATGCGTTTAACATCCGGATAGGCGATGATGGCGCCGGCCACGCCCTGTTTGCGCTCACGCGCATAGGCCAATGCTTGCTGGGTCGCACGCTCGGCAATGCCAACGCCTTGTAGGCCGACGGCGAGCCGCGCGCGGTTCATCATGCTGAACATGCAAGCCATGCCCTTGTGCTCCTCGCCAATGAGGAAACCCACGGCTCCGCCGTGATCCCCATAGACCATGGTGCAGGTGGGCGAGGCATGGATACCAAGCTTGTGCTCGACCGAGTGCGCGCGCACATCGTTGCGTTTGCCGTCCGGCATCACTTTTGGCACTAGGAAGAGCGAAAGGCCCTTGGTGCCGGGCGGCGAGTCGGGCAAGCGGGCGAGTACGAAGTGGATGATATTGTCGGTGAGATCGTGCTCGCCGTAAGTGATAAAAATCTTCGAGCCGGTGATACGATAGCTGCCGTCACTGGCACGCTCAGCCTTACTGCGCAGCGCCCCGACATCGGAGCCGGCCTGCGGCTCGGTAAGCTGCATGGTGCCCATCCATTCGCCGCTGATGAGCTTGCCAAGATACGCCTGCTTGAGCGTGTCGCTTCCATACGCATGCAGGGCGTCAATTGCAGCCATGGTGAGCGCGGGCCCGATGCCGAAAGCCATCGACGCCGAGTTCCACATCTCTATGCAAGCGGCGTTCACAGCATGCGGAAGCTCCTGGCCGCCCCAGTCGGCCGGCGCAGCGAGGCCATTCCAACCGGCGGCGGCCCAGGTGGTGTAAGCGTCCTTCCAGCCGGGCGGCGTCGTGACGTTTCCATCCTTGAATAGTGTACCAAACTTGTCGCCCACATTATTGAGCGGCGCGATCACTTCGCTGGCGAAGCGACCGGCTTCCCCCAGCACCGAATCGACCGTTTCCTCATCGAGATCGCCGTAAAGACCCTCGGCGATGGCCGTTTTCAGGCCGGCGGCGTGCTTGAGGGCGAAAGCGATGTCGGAGACCGGCGCGCGGTAGGCCATAGCGCTAATCTAGCCCGTGCCCGAGGCCGGTCAACGCGCGCCTGAGCATGTATATATATTGTGAGAGGTGCTGACATTGATTGGGCAGGGCCGCGTCGCTATGGTCCCGCCGCCGATACGGCCTGTATGCGGCTCTCCGGTACCTGTTGGGGCGTAGCCAAGTGGTAAGGCAGCGGATTTTGATTCCGCCATTCGGAGGTTCGAATCCTCCCGCCCCAGCCAGCCAGTCCGGGCCCTAGAGATTTTCACTTCAATCTAGCAAGGAAGCCCGCCGTTCGCGGGCTTGTTGCACTACGAGCGGAGTCTCTGCGTCCCGAATTTGATAGATTTTCGCCCTGCTGTCCCGAAAGTCTCCGCCCATGTTCGGCATTATTCCCATTTTCTGGAGAAACGGGCCGGAGAC
>DASWAK010000380.1:0-20396 GCA_036391175.1 Pseudolabrys sp. | reverse complement strand
GCTCCCGCCAAGCCGTTATCTTTGAGCGCTGTATACATACGCGCCAAATGGGAGCGTGCAATGGTCCGCGAAATTTGCACTCTCGGGTTGACGGTTTTGGCACTACTACTACCAGCTCTCGCGGGGGCTCAGGCCCCGCCGCCGACTAAAACGCCGGTTGCCCCGAAGACCGAGCAGCTCGATCCGAATGCTTGCGCGCATTCGGATACGCTAACCACAGTCGGGAAGGGCGGTGAAGTTGACACGCAGCAGCACGACGCAACGGGGAATCTAAGCGACAAGCTCGCGCGTTCCGGTGGCTCGATCTGCCCGCCTGAGCACGTCGATCCGGAGATCCAACAGCCGACCCCGCCCGGTGGCGCCATGCCTGTAATCCCGCCGCCTGGTAACCCTGGCGGAGACCAATCTATTCATGCGAAGTGACCGTGCCGGAACGGTCTATCGCCCGCTTGCTTGACAGTGTTTGCCGCCGCTCCCTATATCGCGCTCATTCCGGCACGTTGTTTTCGGAATGGCGGGGTAGCTCAGCTGGTTAGAGCAGCGGAATCATAATCCGGAGGTCGGGGGTTCGAGTCCCTCCCCCGCTACCAAATCCGATCTCCGGCGATCGAGGATGGCATTGGGGATTTTTCGCATTCGGCGTGAGGGCGCTGTGAGCAACTATTTGACGTAATTCGGATGCTTTTTGAGTGGTCGAGGGCTCGTACGGAACTCCTCACATCCCTATCACAAGCCTGTCAGGCTGCTATTCGATGGCAATTCGAGGTTGCTCCGGCCAAAGTGCAATGGAACAATCGCATCCATAGATAGTCGTATCCGTACGCATATTGACTGCCAAAGCCCTTTGCATAGTCACGGAGACTCTCCATGGCGCGCACCGCAATGTCGCTGGCCACACGCGGTGAACCGGCGCGGAAGCCGAAGCACTCCCTGGATGAGGTCCGTGAGATTTGGCTACCAGAATTCCGCCGCGTACGCGCGGAGACGGAAGCTCGCGCCGCGCATCTGTCAGCCGAAGATCAAATCGTGCAATCGATGGCAGACGCCAGCCCGGCCAAATGGCACCGCGCCCACGTGACATGGTTCTTCGAGCAGTTTCTGCTGGTGCCGCACGATCCTTCCTACAAGATTTTCGACGAACGTTTCCCCTTCCTGTTCAATTCCTACTATGTCGCCGCCGGTCCACGTCATGCACGGCCGCAACGTGGCTTGATCACGCGGCCGAATGGCGAGGACGTCGCCGCCTACCGTGCGCATGTTGATGCTGCAGTCGAACGGCTGATTGGCCAGGTGCCAGCAGCGGACGCCGAGCGCGTGTTCGCTATCGTCGAAATCGGACTACATCACGAGCAACAACATCAGGAATTATTGATCACCGACATACTGCACGCTTTCGCGCAGAACCCCACTGACCCGACCTATGATCCCAATTGGCAACCGCCCCGCGCAGCGCAGGGTCCGCGCGGCTATGTCGAAGTGCCGGCAGGGATTTACGCGATCGGTCATGACGATGAAGGCTTTTGTTTCGACAACGAGACGCCGCTTCATGATGAGCTGATTCCGCACGTAAGAATTGCGCGGCATCTGGTCACGAACGGCGAGTGGCTCGAATTCATCGCAGCCGGTGGTTATACGACGCCTTCGCTCTGGCTTTCCGATGGTTGGACCACGGTGCAGGCGGATTACTGGCAGGCGCCCGGTTATTGGCGGGAGAAAGATGGCACCTGGCACGTGATGACGCTTGGCGGGTTGAAGCCGGTCGACCCCGCCGCTCCCGTACAACATGTCAGCTATTACGAGGCCGATGCCTTCGCCCGTTTTGCCGGCAAGCACCTGCCGAGCGAGGCGGAATGGGAGGTCGCAGCGCGTGCGAATGTGATGGTCGATGCCTTTGGCAAAGCTTGGCAATGGACGCGCAGCGCCTATCTACCCTACCCGGGCTATCGCGCCGCCGAAGGCGCACTCGGTGAATACAACGGCAAATTCATGGTCAGCCAGATGGTGCTGCGCGGCTCTTCGCTTGCAACCCCCGAAGGGCACGCGCGCGTGAGCTATCGAAATTTCTTTTACCCGCAGTCGCGCTGGCAGTTCAGCGGCTTGCGGTTGGCCGAGTTCGAGTGAGGGGTGTCATCATGGTCGCAGCAGTAGCACGCCAGGCTATCTCACAGCAGGCCTCCGCATTCGAGACCGATGTACTCGAAGGCCTGCACGCGACACCCAAGCATGTGCCGGCAAAATATTTCTACGACGCTGCCGGCTCGCTACTGTTCGAGCGTATTACCGAACTGCCAGAGTACTATCCAACCCGTTGCGAGATGACGGCTTTGCGCGACTACGCTTCAGACATCGCGAAACTAATCCCGGAAGGTGCGGCGCTGGTTGAGTTCGGGAGCGGCTCCAGCAAGAAGGCGCGTATTCTCCTACGAGCGGCGCCGAAGCTTGCGGCTTACGTGCCGGTCGATATCTGTGGCGAGATGATCGAGCAGGAAGCAGCCGAGCTGCGGCCCGATTTTTTGCAACTCAAAGTGCTGCCGGTGACGGCCGACATTTGTAACCCGTTCAAATTGCCAGAAGAAGCAAATAACGCGCTGGTACGTATCGGGTTTTTCCCCGGCTCGACCATCGGCAATTTCGAGCCGCATGAGGCATCGGCTTTTTTGCGCAATGCCGCGAATATCCTCGGACGCGGCGCCAAGCTGATTATCGGTGTCGACCTGATCAAATCGGTGGAGGTGCTCAACGCCGCCTACAACGACGCCGCAGGCGTGACCGCCAAATTCAATCTCAATTTGCTCACGCGCATCAACCGCGAGCTTGGCGGTACTTTCCGGCTGAATGCCTTCGAGCATCGCGCGTTCTACAACCGCGAGTGCCATCGCATCGAAATGCATCTCGCCAGCCTGCAGCGGCAGAAGATCAAGGTGGCCGGCGAGACCGTCGACTTCCGCGCCGGCGAAACCATCCATACCGAGAACAGCTACAAGTACAGTGTCGAGTCGCTCGCCGCACTTGCGCGCGGCGTCGGCTGGCTGCCCGCGGGAGCGTGGACCGACGTACGTAAATATTTTTCTATTCAGGCCTTCACGCTCGCTGGGTGACTTGCTCGAATTCGTCGGCCTGCGCTAAGCCTTGCGCCCCGGCCATCCCCTGGCCGGGACATGTTTATTCAAGCAAGGCAGGGCTCATGAAGATCGTCGGTTTTGAAGCGGACAATGGCGTGCGGCTTGGCGTGGTCGATGGCGACAATGTTATCGACTTGCAAATGGCAGACGCGAGCGTGCCGAGCGATCTCGGCGAAGTCTTGCGCCATAACAACGGCGACCTCAAACCGCTCGCTGGTCTGGCCAAGAACGCCCCAGCCTCCGCACGCCGCCCGTTGGCCGGACTAAAATATGCGCTTCCAGTCGCGCGCCCCGGCAAAATCATCTGTCTGGGCTTGAACTATCTCGACCACGTCAAGGAAGGGCCGCAACGCGACAACATTCCAAAATTTCCCTCGATTTTCTTTCGGGTGCTCACCTCGATGGTGCCGCACCTGCGGCCGATTGTGCGGCCGAAGGAATCAATCCAGCTCGACTATGAGGCCGAGATGGTCGCAATCGTCGGCAAGCGCGCCAAGCATCTCTCCATGGCCAACGCGGTTGATTGTATAGCCGGTTATTCCTGCTCGAACGAAGGGTCTGTGCGCGAATTCCAACGTCACACCACGCAATGGGGCATGGGCAAAAATTTTGATAGTACCGGCGGGTTCGGACCGTGGCTGGTGACCGCCGACGAAATCCCGCCGGGAGGCAAGGGTTTGAAGATCATGAGCCGCCTCAACGGCAACACCATGCAATCTGATAACACCGCAAACATGATGTTTCCGCTCGCGGAGACATTGGTCTATCTCACCAAGGGAATGACGCTGGAGCCCGGCGACGTCATCCTCACCGGCACGCCATCCGGCGTTGGTCACGCGCGCAAGCCCGAGCCGGTATGGATGAAGGCAGGCGACACCTGCGAGATCGAAATCGAAGGGATCGGGTTGTTACGCAATCCGATTGCGGACGAGAAGGCCTGACGCGCTTGACAAGACGCGGCCTCGGCGGGTTGGCTGGCCATCGATAATAAAATAAAGGCGCGCCGCCAAGGCGTGCAAGAGGGAGGAACAGCAATGAAACGCGTAACGATTGCCGCAACCATGGCGGCTGCGCTTGTGGCGTCTGTGCCAGCCGCGGCGGAGTGGCCCAGTGACAAGCCAATACGCGTGCTGGTCGGTTTTGGGCCCGGCGGTGGCACTGACATTGTGACTCGCATCATCGCGCCGCCATTGTCGGAGCTGCTGCATCAGACAGTCGTGGTCGAGAACAAGCCGGGTGCCGGCGGTTCGATCGCTTCGGCGGAGGTCGCAAAGGCTGACAAGGACGGTTACACCGCCTCAATGATCAGCGCCGGGCACACGGTGTCGGCGGTGATGATCAAGTCTGTCCGCTATGACGCGGTTAAAGACTTCGCGCCTGTCGCGCTGGTCGCCGACAGCGCCTTCGTCGTCGTGGCCCGCAAGGATTTTGCGGCCAACGACATCAAGGGACTGGTGGCGCTGGCCAAGGCCACGCCAGGAAAGCTCAATTTGGCAAGTGTCGGTCTTGGCTCGACTCAGCATTTCGCAGGCGAACTACTGAGCCAGTCGACCGGCATCGATGTGAAGCATATTCCTTACCGCGGCACGCCTGGCGTCGTAACCGCGCTGCGCGCCCAGGAAGTCGACTATGCGGTCGAACTTCTGCACGCGGTGCAGGGTCAGGTCCAGGCCGGCGAACTTAAGCTGCTCGCCGTGGGCGCGCCCAAGCGCTGGCCGACGATTCCGAATGTGCCGACGGTCGCCGAATCCGGCGTGCCGGGTTATTCAGTGATTGGATGGTACGGCTGGGTCTATCCGGCCGGTACCCCACAGGCGATTGTCGATAAGACGAATGCAGCGTTGAAGGAAATTCTGGCTCGCCCCGAGATCAAGGAACAGATGGCGAAAGCCGGTGCCGCCGTGCATGTCTCAACGCCTAAGGAATTCGGCCAGCACATGGCGGACGAAGTGGCCAAATGGAAAGCAGTCCGCGATAAAGCCGGCCTTGAACCACAATAGTCACCAGGCGTTTAATTGAATTTTTCCAAGAGGAAAACATGGCCGATCAGCTCAATGTGCTCGTCATTTGCGGTTCGCTCCGCAAGGGTTCGTATAATGCCGCACTGACCCGTGCGCTGCCCGGGCTGACGCCGCCTGAAATGAAGCTCGTGACGGCGCCGCCGTTCGAAACGCTACCGCTCTACAATGCTGACATCCAGGAGGCCTCCGGGTTCCCGGGTCCGGCGGAAACTCTCGCGACCGCGATCCGTGCTGCGGATGGCGTGCTGTTCGTGACGCCCGAATACAATTGGTCGATGCCCGGTGGGCTAAAGAACGCAATCGATTGGGTCTCGCGCATGAAGGAGCAGCCGTTCGAGGGCAAGCCGGTGGCTATCCAGTCCTGCTCGACCGGCATGCTCGGCGGCTCTCGCATGCAGTATCACTGGCGTATGTCGATGACCTTCGTGAAGGCGCTCATCTTTGGCACGCCGGAAGTGTTCGTGGCCCAGGCGCAGGACAAATTCGACAAGGAAACGCTCGAGCTGAAGGATCAGCCGACCAAGGACATGGTCAAGATTCAACTCGCTGCCTTCGCCAAGTTCATCAGGCGCATGAAGGCAGGCGCCTAGCCTGCCGGTTGCGCCCGTTTCGGGAATAGCTGCGGCCGCATTTTTGGATGGCAGGCCATCATCTTCGGCGCGTAAGCCGTCTCAGCGCCCAGCTCCTCGGCAGCGTGCCAGGCCCAGCGCGGATCCCACATGGCTCCGCGGGCTAGGCAGATCATATCTGCTTTGCCGGAGGCAACGATGTCTTCCGCCTGCTGGTAGCCGGCGATAAGGCCAACCGTCATCGTGGTGATGCCGCTTTCCTTCTTCACTTTTTCGGCGAATGGCGCCTGATAGCCGGGTGCGAGCGGAATCTTCTGCCGTGGGTCGAGTCCGCCGGTCGACACGTCCATGTAATCCATGCCGCGCTTCTTGAGCTCCTTCGCAAGGATTACCGTTTCCTCTGACGTCCAGCCGCCGTCGACCCAGTCGGTGGCGGACACGCGCATGCCGAGTGGCTTTTGCTCTGGCCATACGGCGCGCACAGCTTCGTACATTTCGATTGCAAAGCGCATGCGGTTTTCAAGCGAGCCGCCGTATTCGTCGACGCGCTGGTTCGAAAGCGGAGATAGGAATTGATGGGCAAGATAGCCGTGAGCGCCGTGCAACTCGATCACGTCGTAACCGATGCGATCGACGCGCTTCGCGGCGGCGGCGAATTCGCCAATGCAGCGCTTGATGTCTTCCTTGGTCATGGCGTGCGGCACTACCCAGCCGGTGTCGTAGGGAATCGCCGAAGGCGCCTCGGGCGTCCAGCCGGCTTCCTCCTTGGTCAGGATTGGCTTTCCTCCGGCTGCCGGCGGCGTGGTCGGACCTTTACGGCCGGCATGGGCGAGCTGCACGCCGAGTTTGGCAATGCCGTACTGGCGGCAGAAGTCATGCACACGCTTGAGTGCCGCCTCATTCTCGTCCGAATACATGCCGGCGCATTTCGGCGAGATGCGTCCTTGCGGATTGACGTTGGTCATCTCGCACATCACCAGCCCGGCGGCGCCCAGCGACATACTGCCGAGATGCATCAGATGCCAGTCATTGGCCGAGCCATTGTTGGAATTGTATTGGCACATGGGCGAAACCACGACCCTGTTCGGCAGGGTTAGACCGCGCATGGTAATGGGAGAGAACAGAACGCTAGCCATTGGGAGGACTTCCTTTCAGTGCGGAGAACTTAAATACCGGTGTGATAGGCGTGCATGGCGACCACCAGACAGCAGATCGCCCAGAACACGCAATATTCGATACCGCCGATCACCCAGATCCAGCTCTTGGTGACCTTGTAGGTCGCGGCGCCCGCGACCAACAGATGGATGAAGGCGATGAATGCGACATATTGCAGGTAAATGCCAAATAGCAGCCCGATGCACAGGAATGTCTCTATCGTCCCGGAGATATACATCCAGGTTGCGGGCGGCTTGAAGCCGGCCTTGACGAAAAATTCGAGTGTGGCCGGCACCGTGATCTTGCCCACGATATGGGGAATGAAGAACAGCGCGCAGATGATGCGCAGGATGTTGAACTCATTGAACAGATTGAATTTGTCGGCAAGCGACATGGCGGTTCCCCAGTGGCTTTCTACACGGCAACCACTTGCGTGCAAAATCGCACTTCTTGTCGCACCAGCCAACCCCCGGTACTTACCACCTACAGTTTCCGGCCCTTAAGCCAAGCTTCACCCTTGGCGTAAAGCGCATCGAGCGCCGGTCCGTCGAGGCCGGGTAGTTCCTCCTTGATCTTGTAGCCGATCTTGCTCTGTAAATAGCCGAGGTGGCGGTAGCCCTCGGGAAACTGCGCCAGCAGAGCCTTGTCGAGCGTCAGCTTCGCATCCGGTTCGACCGGATCAATACGGTCTTTTTCGTAGGCGAGCCGGCGCAGAACGATACCCCAGCGGCCTTTGCGTTTTTCCAAAAAATCATAGAACCGTCCGCTGCATACGACGTCGCACAGTAGGCCATCGACTTTCGCGCGCTGAGAGATCGTCATTTTTGTTTGCGCGATTGCACGCTTGCCCTTGATGTCAATGCTCATGCCGCCAAGCATGTGCATGATGCGCACGCCCCGGTCGTATCCTTCCTGGCTGACACGGATGAATTCCTCGTAGGAGCCCTGAAACCAGGTCGCCCACATCTGTCCGTCGTTGTGCCAGACGGAGCGGAAGCGATCCCACAAACGGGCGTCGCGCCAAAGCGCCCAGTTCTCGATCAGCGCCCGGATCGCCAGGCGGTCTACGGTGTCCCTCGGCATGGATTGGTCTCCCCACACTCGGCGTCATGCCCGCACTTGTTGCGGGCATCCACGTCTTGCATGATCAAACCATAAAGACGCGGATGGCTGGGACAAGCCCGGCCATGACAGGTTATTAGGGGAGAGACGAATGCCCAGACTTGCGGGAAAAACCGCAATCGTGACTGGTGGCGCCAAGGGTATCGGCCGGCACTACTCGCAGGCGCTCGCCGCCGAGGGCGCGCGGGTGATGATCGCCGATATTGCCGACGGCCGCGAGCTTGCCGAGGAAATTGCCGGCCGCCACGGCGCGAATTCTGTGGCGAGCCTGAAATTCGACGTCAGTGATGAGAGAGCGGTGAAAGGTTTAGTGACGCAGACCATCGATCGCTTCGGCCAGATCGATGTGCTGGTCAACAACGCCGCCTACTACGCGACGCTCAAGCCGAGAAACTTCAACGAGTGGGACACCGAGACTTGGGATCGCGTAATGGCAATCAATGTTCGTGGGCCGTATTTGATGGTCCGTCATGTGGCGCCGCACATGATGGCGCGGCGGACCGGCAAGATCATCAATATCGCCTCAGGCGCAGCCTACAAGGGTGTCCCACGCATGCTGCCTTATGTGACGTCCAAAGGCGCAATGCTTGCCTTTACGCGTTCATTGTCGCGCGAACTTGGCGAATACGGCATCGCCGTCAATTCGCTCTCTCCGGGCTACATCCTGAGCGACACGGGGCTCGCAAACGCAACCCATGTGGAAGAGGAACGGGTGCCCGTGCGCAACAGCCGCGCCTTCAAGAGGGACGCCTATCCAGAAGACTTGCTCGGAGCGCTCATGTTCCTGGCCTCAAGCGATAGCGACTTTGTGACCGGCCAATCGCTCGTCGTGGACGGAGGCTCAGTCAATAATTAGCTATAATTAGTTATTGGGCATGCGGGGCGGGCATTTCTCGATCTATTCCGACCCGCGTCGATCTGCGGTATAAAGTTGCAAATTCAACCATCGAGTTTCCGAGGAACACGCCCATGGCGGTCGCTACCGTAACTGAACAGCCCGGCTCGAAGCATAATGTGCAAGCGGCGCGGCAGGCTTACTACGACAAGATATCCAAATTCAACATGGCGCCGCTCTGGGAGGTCTTGAAGGACCTGGTCACGCCGGAGCCCAAGACCAAGTTCGTCCCGACGGTATGGAAATTCAACGATGTCAAGCGGCTGATGCTGGAAGCTGGCGACGTGATCAGCGCCGAAGAGGCTGAACGCCGCGTGCTGGTGTTAGAGAACCCAGGTCAGCCCGGCAAGTCGCGCATCACCAATTCGCTGTTCGCTGGCGTCCAGTTGATCATGCCTGGTGAGATCGCCGACGTGCACCGCCATGTCTCGTCCGCCATCCGCTTCGTGCTGGAAGGCGAGGGTGCCTACACCGCGGTTGAGGGCGAGAAGACCATGATGAAGCACGGTGACTTTATCATCACGGCAAACTGGGCGCCGCATGACCATGGGAATCCCGGCAAGCAGCCGGTGATGTGGCTCGATGTACTCGATATGCCAACGGTGAACCACTTTGAAACATCGTTCGGCGAGCACTACGACGAGAAGATGCAGAAGACCAACCACGCCGATGGCGACTCATTTGATCGCTACGCGTCCGGCGTGTTGCCGGATGGCGCCCCGGTGCATCTCAACCGTAGCCCGGTGATCAACTACCCTTACGCCAAGATGCGGCCGATCCTGCAACGCCTGAAAGACACGGGCGACGTCGACAAGCGTCACGGCGCGCGTGTGCGCTATGCCAACCCAATCAACGGCGGGCCGGTGCTGCCCACAATGGGTGCTTACCTTTCGTTACTGCCGAAGGGCTTCAAGGGCGAGCCCTATCGCTCCACCGACGGGACTATCTTCGCGGTGGCGGAAGGGCAAGGCACAACTATCATCGACGGCAGGCCGATCGAATGGAGCGTCAACGACGTATTCGTAGTGCCGCCGTGGAAACGCTATTCGCACAGTGTTACCAGTGGCGACGCCGTGCTGTTCTCGATTTCCGATCGGCCGGCGCAGGAAGCGCTCGGCATCTGGCGGGAAGGGAACTGAGAGCCGGGTTTCGGCTTATTCCAATCGCGGCTGCGCCGCCTGCGGCGCAGCCGTTTGTTTTTGCCGACAGGCGGCCGCTAGACTAGCGCACTGCCAGGGAGGACCGAATGCAAATGGAGCAACTAAGCGCCGGACGCGGCGCGCTCACGGCCGTGCGGACGGGCAGAGGCCCCGATCTAGTTGTGCTGCATTCGCTGCTTGCGGACCGCCATGCTTTTGACTCGGTGCTGCCGGCGCTTGCCGCCAGGCATCGCGTTACGTTGCTCAATCTGCCTGGTTTCCACGGCTCGCAGCCGGCGATGCTCGCGCTGATGGATGCTTACCTTGCCGTGATAGAAGATGGCTTTGACGAGTTCGGTATCGGCAAGGATTCAGTACTGATCGGCAACGGTTTTGGCGGCACTGTTGCGCTCGCCTTTGCGCTCGCGCACCCGGAGCGCATATCCAAACTCGTGCTCAGCGATGCGGCTGCCGGTTTTCCACCGGCGGGGCGAGAGGCCTTCGCGGTCATGGCGGGAAAAGTGGCCGACGGGGGGCTCGGCAGCATCGCCGAGATCGCGGCGAAGCGGGTGTTCTCACCTGCCTATCTTGCCGCACATCCGGAGAAGATCGAAGAGCGTAAGCAAGTCTTGCTCGAGATCGAGCCAAAGGCGTTCCAGGCCGCCTGCAGAATTTTGCAGGAAACCGATCTGGTGCCGTTGTTGCACCACCTCAAGGTGCCGACCCTTGTGGTGTGCGGCGAATTTGATCAGGCGACACCGCCAGCACTCAACAAACAGATCGTCGAGAAGATCGCGGGCGCGAAATATATCGAACTACCCGGTTGCGGCCATTGCCCACCGCTTGAGCAGCCGGAGCAGTTCCTGGCCGCGATCAAGGAATTTGTGGGCCTATAGTCTTCAACACACCCGGCAAAGCCGTCGCTAACCCAACGCTGCCAACACAGCTTTGGCGATTGAATTGGTGCCGTCCTTCCCGCCATATTCTATCGGCTTGATGCCACCGGCATAGGCCTTGTCGACAGCGCGTTCGATACGCTGCGCGGCCTCCGCCGCCGGCTGGTGATCGTGCTTGTCGGCCAGCCAGTCGAGCATCATTGCAGCGGACAGTATCATCGCCGTCGGGTTAGCCTTGCCTTGGCCCATGATATCGGGGGCCGTGCCGTGACAGGGCTGAAATACCGCGTACTTGTCGCCGATATCGGCCGACGGCGCGATGCCAAGGCCGCCGATCAATCCGGCGGCGAGATCGGACAGGATATCGCCGAAAATATTTTCCATCACCATCACGTCGAAATCCCAAGGCCGCCGCACCATCAATGCCGCGCACGCATCGACATAAACGTGATCAGTTCTCACGCTGGGAAATTTCTTCGCACGCTCGTCGAAGATCGAGCGGAAATAGGCATACGCCTTGAATGCGTTGGCTTTATCGACACAGGTAAGAAGACCAGGCTTGCCGCGCTTCTTTCGTCGCTCGGCGAGCCGTAGCGAAAAGTCAAACAGGCGCTCCGAGGTCTTGCGCGTGATCACCAAGGTCTCGCGCGCTTCGTCGTGTGTGACCACACCTTTACCCATGGATGCGAACAGGCCTTCGGTCGATTCACGGATTAACACGAAATCAATGCCGCGCTCTTGCGCGTTCACGATTGGACTCGGCACGCCGGGAATGAGTCGCGCTGGCCGCACGCCCGCATAGAGGTCAAAGATGAAGCGCAACTCGACCTGTGGCATGATCTCGGTATTGTCGGGGTAGCGCACGCTTGGTAGTCCGCAGGCGCCAAGTAGGATGGCGTCAGCTTCTTCGCATAGCTTGACGGTCGATTCCGGCATCGACTTGCCGGTCTCCTTATAATGACCGGCCCCAGCAGCGCCCTCCGTGAAGCGGAATTTCAGACTCGGCGTGCTCGCCTCGATTCGCCGTAGAATGTCGAGCGTTGGCGCTATCACCTCCGGGCCTATGCCGTCACCTGAAAGGACTGCGATATGAAAGGCGGTGTTGGCAGACATGGGCTTTCCGGGATGGCGTTGCGCGGGACGCAGCGCTAATGAATACGTCCGCGCGTCCGCGCGCAAGGCATCATCGAGGGCCGTCTATGCCGCGTTTTGCCGCCAATCTCGGCTACCTTTTCACTGAACGACCGTTGCTCGAAAGGATCGATGCCGCGGCAGCGGCTGGCTTCAGGGCGATCGAGCTACAATTTCCCTATGACGTTCCAGCCTCGACAGTGAGGGACGCGATCGAAAGGAACAAACTCACTATGCTTGGCCTTAATACGCCGCCAGGCGAGCGCGAAGGCGAGTTCGGCTTTGCCGCGGTGCCGGGACGCGAGAAGGATTGGCAGGAGCTGTTCACTCGCGCGCTGAACTACGCGAGCACAATTGGCGCCAGCGCGATTCATTGTCTCGCCGGCAAGGTCGCGCCGGAACAACGTCCGGCCGCCGATCGTGTGTTTATCGACAATCTGACCCGCGCCGCCGATCTTGCCGCCACCAAAAAAATCGCATTGTTGATCGAGCCAATTAATGCGCGTGATCGGCCCAACTATTTTCTCAATCGCGTCGAACACGCGGCCGCCGTCATCGGTAAAATTGGCAAGCCCAATATCCGGATGCAGTTTGATTTTTATCACGTGCAAATTGTTGGTGGCGATTTGATGTACCGTCTCGAAAAGTTCCTTCCGGTGATCGGCCATCTGCAATGCGCCGGAGTGCCTTCGCGTCACGAGCCGGACGAGGGAGAGATCAACTATCCGGCTGTGTTTGAAGCTATAGACAGACTCGGATACCAGGGCTGGATTGGCGCTGAATACAGGCCGCGCGCGCGCACCGAGGACGGCTTGGGCTGGGCGCGCAAATATGGCGTCGTTCCTTCCCGGTAACAGCCGATTAGCCATCAAACTTCTTGAAAACTAACGCTTTTTCTATTTGCCTGGCTGGCGCGCATTGTTAAATTGGCGATATGTGGGAACCCAAGAAAACCGAAAATGACCCGGCGGAAACGCCGCATCCTTTGAAAGATGCTGTGCGTGAGGCGCGCATTGAAGCGGCCGAGCGCTCCGGCGTCGTTGTCGATATGCGCGATGCCGACATCGCTCGGCTCGAGCTGCTCAACGAGGCGCTCGATCCGCTGTTTAAGGAAATTCCCGACGACGTGGAGCTGTTCGATCGTGGCGTAAGCAAAGGCGACGTGCCACGGCTGTGGATCGACGTGGTCTCGCATGTCGAGATGGGTCGCGACAAGCGGCAATACCGTTTCGTGCAAGACACACGATACGGACGCGCGGTACTGGCGGAATCCTACGAAGTGCCCGCGTTGGTGGAAGCGGTTACCCGCTACGTCGCGCGCCGGCTGGTCGAACGCGAGCGCGCCTTAAGCGACGACGCCGGACGCGGCGTTGCGCAGTCGGTGTTGCGGCGCGAGCGCTACCACCGCCGCTGGCGCGCCATCCGCACCTTCATCTTTGGGCTACTCGCCGGCGTGGCTGCGCTGTTCGCGCTTGCCATGCTCAGCAATCCGCATCCTTAGCCGATCAGCATGAAGCGTTTTTGTTGTGCCACCTCGCCCGAGGACGCGAGGCCACGCGAGATCAATTCGCACTGCCAGGCGCCGCGCATGCCGCCAACCCGGTAGAGATTATAGGCCGCATTGTCCTTGTCGCTGCCCGGCGCGGCTGATGCGGAAGGCACGCCAACTGCTGGCACACGCGTGCCGTTCGGCCCTTCCAGCCAGTTGATCATGTGCCAGTGGTCGTGGCCATGCAGCAATAGCTCGGCACCGTGCGCAGCGATCACGCGCTTGAGCACCGGAGCATCGAGCAGCCGTTTGTGCCGAGCCATCTCGCTTATCGGCGGGTGATGGATGAGGATCACGCGGAACAGTTCTTCATTTTTGAGTTTATTGAGGACGGCAGCGAGCTCGGCCAGCTGTTTCGCGCCGAGCCAACCCGTCGCCAGGGCGGGCGCGGTTGGCACGCCGGTTGAAAGGCCGATCAGCGCAATATTGTCGCGCCGGCGTACAAAGGGGAAACCGCCGACGCCGTCGTCATTGCACATATACGCGCCCCAATGGCGCGCAGCGAAACCGGCGGCCTCGCGCACATATATATCGTGATTACCAGGCACAAAGGTTACATCCTGCGCGGGGCCCAGGCGTTCCAGCCAGTCCCGCCCAGGTGGAAACTCCGCCGCGAGCGCGATATTCGCGATATCGCCTGTCACCGCAATGTGGTCGGGTGCCTGCGTCTTCATGTCCGCGACGATCGCTGCGAGCGCTGCCGTATCATGAACGTAACGCCGGTTGCGCTGCCAGTTAATGTAGCCGGTCACGCGCTTGCTGAGCAGCTCGCTCCAGCGTGGCACGGGCAGCGGGGCAAGATGCGGATCGGAAAGATGGGCGAGGGCGAACATTGAAGCGGGGAGTAGCCCGCTACGAACTGCCGATCAATATGCCGGCGATGAACACCAGCACACCACCAACGACCACCTGGAATGCCGCCTGCAGGAACGGGGTATCCATGAAGCGCGTGCGAATCCATGAGATGGCTGCGAGCTCGACTGCCACTACGATAATCGACAGCACGGTTGCGACATTAAAGTCGGGAATGAGAAAAGGCAGCGTATGCCCAAGGCCGCCAATGGCGGTCATTACGCCGCACACAGTCCCGCGCAGCCAAGGCGTACCACGGCCGGTGAGCGAGCCGTCGTCGGAGAGCGCCTCCGCGAAGCCCATGGAGATGCCGGCGCCGACCGAGGCCGCCAAGCCGACCAGAAATGTCTCCCAGGTGTTGTGGGTGGCGAAAGCTGCTGCGAACAGGGGCGCCAGCGTCGACACTGAACCATCCATCAACCCGGCGAGGCCAGGCTGCACATATTGCAGCACGAACATGCGCCGCGCGGTTTCGTCTTCCTTCTCACGCGCGCCCTTGGTGAGGATTGTCTGACTGAGTTTGTGCGCTAGACTTTCGTGGCCGGCCTCGGCTTCCGCGAGTTCGATCAGCAATTGCCGCACTGAGGCATCGCGCGCCGTTTCCGCCGCCTTGCGGTAGAAACGCTCTGCCTCGAATTCCATGTTCTCGGCGAACTTGCGCACATCCTCGAGCCCAAGTGGGCGCATTAGCCAGAGTGGCGCCGACTTGTGCTGAATGAACCCTTTCACGTCCTGGCGGCGGATCAGCGGCAGATAGTCGCCAAATTTCTTGCGATAGAGCTCGAACAGCATTGTGCGGTGGTGGACCTCCTCTTCCGCCATCTCATCAAATACCTTGGCGGAGGAGGGAAATTGCTGGCGGAGGCCTTCGGCGAAACCGCGATAGATCCGGCTGTCCTCCTCTTCGTTGGTGATGGCAAGCGCTAACACTTCCTGTTCGGTCAGGTCGGAAAAACGTTTCACGGGCAGTCCTCGCTGGCTCGCCGTTTTATGCCATATAGTCGCATCATTCTAAATGGTACGCGGTGGTTTAATAGCGCTCCGTGGGATACTTGGAAACACGCCGCTGAGTCGGCCGGTGACAATTAGGAGAGTGCGATTGCAACGCCTGCGCCGAATGCTCGAGCCGGTGATCCGCAAGGTTGTGCATTTCTACTGGCGCTTTTCGCGCGGTGCGACGCTGGGCACCCGCGCCATGGTCATCGATGGCGCCGGTAGAATCTTCCTTGTCAAACACTCTTACATTAACGGCTGGCACCTGCCCGGCGGTGGCGTGGAGACGGGAGAGACGCTGCTTGGAGCGCTGGCGCGCGAGTTGGCCGAGGAGGGCAATATCAGCCTCGGCACTGCGCCGCAGCTCTACGGTGTTTACTTCAACAAACGCATATCGCGGCGCGACCATGTGGCGCTGTTCATCGTTCGCGACTTCCAGCAGGACGGGAACCCGCAGCCCAACCATGAAATCGTCGAACACGGGTTCTTCCCGATCGACGCGCTGCCGGACGACGTAAGCCGTGCCACGCGCGCCCGGGTAGCGGAAGTGTTCGGTGGCGCGGCGGTCAGCGAATTGTGGTGAGCTCGGTATAATGCGTCGGGCCGCTGAGCCGGGAGAGCAACGATGCCGGTTAAGGATTGGCTGCCTGCCGCCCTGCGTGCGGCAGCCGTCGACCGCAAGCTGAAAGCGGGCGAGGCGCTGTTCCATCTCGGTGACAAGGCCGCCGGTCTGTGCGAGGTTGTTTCCGGTCGCGTGCGGCTCGCGCGTGTGGACCGTTCCGGTCACGAGATTGTTCTCCACGTCGCCGGCCCCGGCGAGACGCTCGCTGAAGCTTCGCTGTTCTCGGCGAGCTACCACTGTGACGCCATCGCAAGCACCAATGCGATTGTGCGCGTCTATCCGAAGCGGGAAATGCTTGCCGCCTTCGAGCGCGATCCAAGAGCGATGCAGGCCTTCTCCGCAATGCTCGCACGTCAGGTGATGAGCCTGCGCACTCGAATCGAGCAACGCAACATCCGCTCCGCGCGCGAACGGGTGAGACACTATCTCGTGCTCAATGCCGGCGCCGACAGTCGCACCGTCGAACTGGGCGGCACGCTGAAAGATATTGCTGCAGAGCTCGGCCTCACCCACGAGGTACTCTATCGAACGCTGGCAGCATTGGAGCGTAGCGGTGAGATCAAGCGGAGCCGGGGTAAAATCACGCTGGTGCGGCCAAAACGCGTATGATCTTGATCATATGCGGCTTTCGCGGGGTTCGCTAATAAGGCATCAGGGGCATAACGCGAAAAGAGGCTTCCGATGTCGAATTTTCCCTGGAAGACCATGATCGTCGGCGCGGCAATTCTCGCCGCGACGGTTTACGCCCACGCACAGTTCTCGCCTAGCGCGAACGGGCCTATGGGCATGCACGGCCAGATGTCGCAAGGCGGCATGGTCCAGATGCATCAGCAGATGATGCAGGGCCAAGGTGGCAACATGGGTCAAGGCATGCACGACGGCATGCAAGGCGGAATGGGAATGCACGGTAGCATGGGCGGTCATGGCGGCATGCACGGGCAGCAGTCCGGTACGCTCAACATGCCAACTATGCCGGGGCAAGATGCCTTCGGCACCATTCAGGAAGTCGTTCAGCTCCTGCAAGCCGATCGCACGACCGATTGGTCGAAAGTCAACATCAGCGCACTACGGCAGCATCTCATCGATATGAACGAAGTAACGCTGCGCGCGGCAGCTGCTGAGCGCATGCTCGACAATGGCATCGAAATCGCGGTCACCGGCGAGGGCCGTACGCTGGAAGCGATCAAACGTATGGTGCCGGCACATGTCAGCGAGCTGCGGGAAATTGGCTGGACCGCCAAAAGCGAGGACCTTGCGAACGGCGTCAAGCTCACTGTCACGGCGAGCGAGGCCCAGCCGCTCGCCAAACTTAAGGCGCTTGGGTTTATGGGCATTATGGTGCAAGGCGGACATCACCAGCTGCATCATCTGATGATGGCAAAGGGTGAATTCTCGATGCACTGAGGTGCGGCGACGCGCGCTTGATTTACCCGAACCGAGCGCGGTCGTGTGGCGCGGCGAAGTCGAGCTGCGGTCCGACCGGAACAATGCCGGTCGGGTTCACTTGCCGTTGGCTGCCGTAATAATGCCGCTTGATCTGCTCAATGCTCACGGTTTCGGCCACGCCCGGCACCTGGTAAAGATCGCGCAGATAATTTGACATGTTTGGGAATTCGTAGATGTGCCGCCAGTTGCACTTGAAATGTGAATAGTAGACCGCATCGAAGCGGATCAGTGTGCAGAACAATCTCCAGTCAGCCTCGGTGATGGTGTTTCCAACCAGATAGCGATGCTGCGACAGGCGCTGTTCAACCTCATCGAGCGCATCAAACACATTTCGAAATGACTGCTCATAGGCGGTCTGCGAACTAGCAAAACCCGCGCGATAGACGCCGTTATTGATATTCGGATAGATGAGGTCGTTCAGCCGGTCGATCTCGGCACGCAACTTTTCCGGATAGTAGTCGGTATGCACATTTGTGAAGGTTTCGAATGCCGAATTGAACATTCGGATAATTTCGGACGACTCGTTGTTGACAATGGTCTTGCGCTTCTTGTCCCATAGCACCGGCACGCTCACTCGTCCCGAGTAGCGTGGATCGGCAAGCAGATAGATTTCCGATAGCTTGCTCTTGCCGTTGGCCGTGTCGCCGCTTGAGCCTTCGGCCACGTTGAATGTCCAGCCGTCCTTGAGCATGTCCGGCGAGACAATCGACATCGAGATGACGTTCTCGAGTCCTTTTAGCTTGCGGAAGATGATGGTGCGGTGCGCCCACGGGCAAGACAACGAAACATAAAGGTGATAGCGGCCGGCTTCTGCCACAAAGCCACCAGCGCCGGACGAGCCGGGCTCGCCATCGGGGGTAACCCAATTGCGGAACTGCGTGGTCGGACGAATGAAATGGCCGTCTTTGGTGCGCGCTACATCGTCCTGCCATACGCCGTCGACCAGAAGTCCCATGCCACTTTCTCCTTAACCTTTTCCGAGCTTCATTTAGGCCGTTGGCGCATTGAATGCCACAGGCGATGGACCGGAATCGGCCCAAATGCTAAGCGGCAGCGCCCGATATGGATATTTCGAAAACTATGAGTGAACTGGCACTGACAATTTTGCCGGAGACTGCCGCCGACGCACCTGCAATCGAGCGGCTGCATGAACGCACGTTCGGACCCGGCCGTTTTGCGCGCACGGCGTTTCGTATCCGCGAGGGAAGGGGCCACGTGCTCGATCTGTCATTCACCGCGCGCATCGGGACGCTGATGGTCGGCTCCGTGCGGCTAACGCCGATTTGCATCGGGGACACCCCAGCGCTGCTGCTCGGTCCGCTCACAGTCGAGCCGCCTTTCCGGTCGCACGGTGTCGGCACGGCGCTCGTGAAACGAGCCCTCAATGAGGCCAAGGTCAATGGCCACAAACTCGTGGTTCTGGTCGGCGACGAGCCAATTTACGCAAAGTCCGGTTTTAAGCGCATCCCGAAAGGCCAGGTGAAAATGCCAGGGCCGGTCGATCCCGCACGGCTTCTGGTGGCCGAACTTGCAGTCGGCTCTTTCGATGGGGTGTCCGGCATGATCCGGCCAGATTGGGGATAATTGCTGGATTCCGGGTTAGCGCATTTTCGTGCACGTCCCAGACTAACGAACTTGAATTAGCGCCCCTCGCGCGCCCAGGTCGCGGCGAGTGATCCGATCAGCAATAGGAGACCGATAAGGCCGGCGAAGATCGGCAATACGCCGATGCCACGTACAACGCTGGCGTCCCTCATTTTCATGCCGATCCAGTCGTCGCCCCCGAACGTGGTGCTGGTGCGCACCGGTACCACCCGCGGGATATTTAGATTGTCGCCCTCAGCGATCCGCCGCGCATCTCCGCCCGTGGCGTTGCTCAATGCGCGCAGAACCTCAGTCGTGGACGTCACCTCGGCAAATTCGCGTGGATTGGCAGGGCCGACATTTGCGAGCGCCGTGAGCTTGCCGTCCGTCGCGCGCCAAAGGCCGAGCTCGTTGGCTGTCGTCGCAGCGCGCCATAGTCCTGGCTCGACCGACTGTAGGTCCATTGTCCGAGTCACGCCAGTTGGTGAAGTGAGCGTCACTTGGCCGACTGCGTCGGCCATCGTCTGTCGCTGGACGGTGATGTCACGCCCATGCACGACTAACCTCAATGCCTCTTCCTCAAGGTCAGGCTGTTTCATAAGCCAGTGAGACAGCCGCCGCAAAAGGTCGAGATGAGGCCCGCCCCCTTCATACCCGCGCGCCCAAAGCCAGATGTGATCCGACAATAGTAGCGCCACGCGACCTTCGCCCTCGCGCGCGAGAACCAGGAGTGGTTTGCCGTCCGGTCCCTGCATCACATTGGTGCCGGTGCTGCGTTTGATGTCGACCAGCCGGAACCATTGACTCCAGTGGGGCGGATCGGTTTCCGAACCTTCAAGATTGCGCGTCACCGGGTGACGGCGGCCGGCATCGGTGAGCTGCGCTCGAAAACTGCGTTCTGTAACTTCTCCGGTTGGCTCGGCAGGCAGGATGACGTCGAGCGGTGTACGCCAGATGCTGGTGGGGCTTGCGTAATCTGGGCCCGCGGCGATCAGCACGGCGCCGCCGTCGCGCACGTACTTTGCGATGTTATCGAAATAGATGAGCGGCAACACGCCTTGCCGTGCATAGCGGTCGAAAATGATGAGCTGGAATTCCCCAATTTTCTGCTGGAACAGCTCGCGCGTTGGGAAGGCGATCAGGGACAGCTCGTTGATAGGGGTGCCGTCCTGCTTCTCCGGCGGACGCAGAATAGTGAAATGCACTAGGTCAACGGAGGCGTCGGACTTGAGCAAGTTGCGCCAGGTGCGCTCGCCGGCATGCGGCTCACCGGAGACCAACAGCACGCGTAGCTTGTCGC
>DASWAK010000379.1:0-2319 GCA_036391175.1 Pseudolabrys sp. | reverse complement strand
AATCGATGATGTGGTAGCCGCCGTCGATGAAAACCGTGTCGCCGGTGATGAGTTTCGCCGCATCGTGGGCGAGGATCGCGGTCGCGACACCGACGTCGTCGATGCTCACCAAGCTTCGAGCAGGCGCCTTGGCCATTGCCTTGTCGAGCAGCGCGTCGAACTCCGGGATGCCGGAGGCGGCGCGCGTCTGCAGCGGCCCCGGCGAGATCGCGTGCACGCGAATACCCTTCGGCCCAAGCTCCGCCGCTATATAGCGCACGGCGGCCTCCAGGGCCGCCTTGGCAAGTCCCATGATGTTGTAGTTCTTCACCACCATCTGGCTACCGTAGTAGGTCATTGTGAACAGCGTCCCGCCGTTCTTCATCAGCGGCTCGGCGAGATGCGCCATGCGGATGAAGCTCCAGCACGACACTTCCATGGTAGTGAGGAATCCGTCCCGCTCCACGTCCACGACGCGGCTCTGCAACACCCCCTTCGGCGAAAAGGCGATCGAGTGCACCACGAAATCGAGATCGCCCCATTCCTTGGTGATGCGCTCGAACACCGCCTCCATCTGCCCCGGCACGCGCACGTCGAGCGGCATCAGGATTGTCGCTTCGAGCTCGCGCGCCAGCGGCTCTACATACGTCTTGGCTTTCTCGTTGAGATAGGTCACCGCCAGCTGGGACCCGAGCGCGCGGAACGCTTTGGCGCAGCCCCACGCGATAGAGTGATCGTTGGCGATACCAACGATGAGGCCTTTTTTGCCTTCGAGCAGCTTGGCTGGGGCGGTAGGGATCATGCAGGACTCCTGTTGTTCAGGCGTGACCCAAACGCATTTCCGGAACCTGGTCCGGTATCACGAGCTCGGCCTCGGTGGCCGCCACGACTTGGGCCACGGAAGCTCCCGGACCGGTCTCAAGCAGGGTTGCCCGGCCCTCGGGAAAACCGATCACCGCCAGTTCGGTCACAACGAGATCCACCGGACGCATCGCTGTGATCGGAAGCGTGCATTTCTTGACAATCTTCGCGGCACCCTTCGCGCTGTGCTGCATCGCTACAATGACACGCTTGGCGCCGGAGACGAGGTCCATGGCGCCGCCCATGCCGGGCACCATCTTGTTCGGGATCATCCAATTGGCCAGATATCCGCGCTGGTCGACCTGGAGCCCTCCGAGCACGGTCAGATCTAGATGGCCGCCGCGAATAAGGCCGAACGATGTGGCGCTGTCGAACGTGCAGGCGCCGGGCAGGGCGGTGACGGGTCGGCCGCCGGCGTCCGTAAGCATGGGATGCGCCATGCCTTCCTGGGGTGGAGCGCCGGTCCCGATCAGCCCGTTTTCGGATTGGAAGAAGACATGCAGCCCTTCCGGGATGTAATTTGCCACCGCCGTCGGGATCCCAATGCCCAGATTGACGAGCATGCCTGCCTTGATTTCACCGGCGATGCGCCGCGCAATGATGATCTGCGGTTCCATTGGTACGCTCATGAGTTTGTGACGAGGTAATCGACGACGGGTGCGGGAGTCATGACGTGATCGGGTGGAATCACGCCCACCGGAACAATGTTCTCGGCGCTGACGATCACCGTGTCGGCCGCCATCGCGATCACCGGATTGAAGTTGCGTGCAGTCAGCGCGTAGCCGAGATTACCGAGATAGTCCGCGACGAATGCCTGCACCAAGGCGAAGTCAGCGCGGAGCGCGGGTTCGACAAGGAAGGTCTTGCCGGCCACTTCGACGACCTGCTTTCCATCTTGCACCAGTGTGCCGACGCCGGTTTTTGTCAAGATACCGCCGAGGCCAAATCCCCCGGCGCGAATCCGCTCGATCAAGGTGCCTTGCGGCACGAGCTGCACCTCCAGTTCGCCGGCCATCATCTGCCGCTGGGTTTCGGGATTGAGGCCAATATGGCTCACGATAGCTTTGCGCAATAATTTGGCCGCGACGAGCTTGCCGATCCCCTTGTCGGGTGTTGCCGTATCGTTGGCGATGATGGTGAGGTCGCGCTTGCTCTGGCGCACAATCTCGTCCACCACGCGCTCGGGCGTTCCAACTGCCATGAAGCCTCCGATCATGAGGCTTGCGCCATCCGGGATCATGGCGACAGAGTTTTCAAGAGAGACAGTTTGCATGTGTTTAGCACCCAAGGAGTTCGGTTACTGCGCGGTTCATGAAGCAAAGCGTCGTCGTGCAACGTTCTCGCTGACCAAGCACGCAGTTGTAGCGAGGAGAGGCGATGCCAGGAAATCGGCAGCCGAGGGGAACGCTTCGACAGTGTAGCCCAGCGAGGTCATGAGCTTTCTCATGGATTCGCGAAAGGGCTGATCATCCTCGACGA
>DASWAK010000378.1:0-6528 GCA_036391175.1 Pseudolabrys sp. | reverse complement strand
CCCTCGAAAGGCCTGGGCGTTCGGTCTAGCGCGGGCCCCTGTTTTGGCCAGCCACCGCAACGCGCAGGGAGCCCATGCCTCCGACATCGCGGCCAGGCATCGAATTGCAGCCTTCGGACTCGTTAGCGTGGATTTGTCTATACGCCCATCAGGCAATCCGCGTTTGAGGGTACATCGCCCGCTTCGCTAACTGCGAATGACCTCATCTGACGCGGCAAAGTCATTTTGGCTGGAAATTATGGATTTAAGAACCTTTGGCGGCTTCCGGGACGAACTTCAACGCCACTCCATTCATACAGTACCGCAAGCCTGTCGGTGGCGGTCCGTCGTCGAAAACATGACCGAGATGACCGAGGCAGCGCGCACAATGCACCTCGGTGCGCGTCATGAAAAATGAGCGGTCTGTCTTTGTCTCCACCGCATTGGCCAACGGCTGATAAAAGCTCGGCCAGCCAGTGCCGCTCTCAAATTTGGCGTCGGACGAGAATAACGGCAAATCGCAGCCAGCGCAGGTGAAGGTTCCCTTGCGCTTCTCCTTGTTAAGCGGGCTGCTGCCGGCGCGTTCGGTGCCGTGCTGGCGCAGCACCATATATTGGTTGGCCGTGAGGCGTTGGCGCCAATCCATATCGGACAGTTTGCGATAGTCGGTCGTTTCGGTGGTTGTCATGGTTGCTGCCTCGCCAAACTTAGCCGTAACCGTGAGCACTGAAAGCGCTACACCCGACAACAGAGCGCGACGATTTATCATTTTCAGCTATCTCCCTTGCGCGCGCCCCACAGTTGCTCAAGCCTTTGATCGCGGCCACAGTTCCATCGGTAGAATTTATATTTGGTCGGGTTCTTCTGATAGAAATCCTGATGATAGTCCTCCGCCTTGTAGAAATGCCCGGCTGGCACGATCTCGGTGTAGATGGGCTGCTTAAGTTCTGCTTCGACCTTCTTTTTGGAGGCCTCCGCAAGTCTCCGTTGCTCGTCGTCGTGAACGAAGATCGCGGTGCGATATTGTTCGCCGACGTCACAGAACTGCCGGTTCTTCACGGTCGGATCGACGTGGCGCCAGTAGTAGGAAAGTAGCTCGTCATAGCTGACCTTGTATGGGTCATAGACGACCTCCACCGCTTCGGCGTGTCCGGTGCCGCCAGCGGACACTTGAGTATAGCTCGGATTGGCAACACCCCCGCCGGTGTAGCCCGACGTGGTCGAGATTACCCCGGGCACTTTGTCGAAATCGGCTTCTGTGCACCAGAAACAGCCGCCGGCAAAGGTTGCCACCGCGCGATTCGCTGCCTGATTTGCGCTTTGAGCGACCGCTGTGCAGGCGACCGTAAACGCAAGGAGCAGGCTGAGTCGCAGTCGGGACATCGGGGCGTTTTCCTAGTATCTCACATGCCTGCCATACAGCTTCCGCAGTTAAACGCAATTCAACTCGTTATCGCGCCGGCATCACGTTCCCGTTAAGCGACCCTCCCGCGCCGGTGAGGGCGCTGGAGGACTTCCTGGAAGGTGCGGTACGCAGCTAGTGAGGCCTCGTCAAACCTCTTTGTCGCGCTGCGTATTGGCTATATGAATTGTGAACATTGAGCATGCGGTAAAGGAAAGGATTGTATGCGTTTCGAAGGCACCAAGGCCTATGTGGCAACCGATGATCTTAAAGTCGCCGTCAATGCCGCAATCACGCTCGAACGGCCACTGCTGGTCAAAGGTGAGCCAGGCACCGGCAAGACCGTGCTGGCTCTGGAAATCGCCAAGGCGATAACCGCGCCGTTAATCGAGTGGCACATCAAATCCACCACCAAAGCGCTGCAGGGCCTCTATGAGTATGACGCGGTTTCGCGGCTGCGCGACAGCCAGCTCGGCGACGCGCGCGTCAGGGACATCCGCAACTACATCAAGCGTGGCAAGCTGTGGGATGCCTTTGTCGCCGACGACCGACCGGTATTGCTGATCGATGAAATTGATAAGGCCGATATCGAGTTTCCTAATGACCTGTTGCAGGAACTCGACCGCATGGAGTTTTTTGTCTACGAGACAGGCGAGACGGTAAAGGCGCGCCGCCGGCCGATCGTCGTCATAACTTCTAACAACGAGAAAGAATTGCCGGACGCTTTTTTGCGCCGATGCTTTTTTCACTACATCCGGTTTCCGGACGCTGACACCATGCGTGCGATTATTCAGGTACACTTTCCCGACATCAAACAAAGACTCGTCGCGGAAGCCCTGAAATTATTTTACGAAATCCGCGAAGTACCGGGCATGAAGAAAAAGCCCTCCACGTCCGAGCTTCTCGACTGGCTTAAACTTTTGATGGCTGAAGACATCGGCCCAGAGACCTTGCGCGAGCGAGACCCCAAAAAACTCATTCCGCCTCTCCATGGCGCGCTGATCAAGAACGAGCAGGACGTGCACCTATTCGAACGGTTAGCCTTCATGGCGCGGCGAGAAAGCCGATAGGCCTCTAGCTTGGCTAATCAGAATTTGGAATGTGGTTAGGGCTCTGCCGGTTTGGCTTGACTGGTTCTGACCACCTCTACGGGGCCCCCACGGAGCTACTGCGTGAAGTTAGTCGCGCATCCTTTCGCGCGCGAGCGCGCGCGCGAAAGCGGGCAACTTCCTGTTCGACGCGCTCCACCGGCCGCGTACCCCAGTAGATGCCTTGCGCCATCATTCGGCCGAGCACGCCCCCAGCCCACACCAGCTCATAAGGTGCAAACAGGCGCCATGTTTGATCGCCGTCAATAATTCCGCCCGCGATGAGTTTGCCTGCGATCGCCGTATTGTTGAGCCCATGGCCGCCGAAGCCACTTGCCAGCCACACGCCGCGCTCTATCTCGCCGATCTGCGGCATACGATGAACGGTGCGGCCGAGCGTCCCACGCCATAGATGCGCGATGTCAACTTTTCCAAGATCGGGAAAGGTCCGACGGATGTCATTGACGAGCCCCCGCGCGATGAAGCGTGGGTTGGCCTCCCACATACGCATGCGCCCCGACCACTGCAGGCGGTCACCTCCGACAATACGATAGTGATTGTCGGCGCGATTGGTGTCGCTGACCGCGCCACGATAGCGTACGACCTCGTGCAAGATCTCGCCGATCGGTTCAGTCACCATCACAAATGTCGTAACGGGCAGCAAAGTTGCAGCGAGCTGGGGCATCAATGCGCCTAGATGGATATTGCCCGCCACCACTACGTGCGCGGCACGGACACGGCCGGTGGGCGTGACAATACGCTTGCGGATGCCGGCCGGATCGAGGGAGACAGCCGGTGTATCCTCAAAAATGCGCGCACCCGCTTTTTCTGCAAGCGCAGCAAGTCCGAGCGCGTAGTTGTATGGGTCTATATGAAAGGCTTGCCGGTGCTGCACAGCGCCGAAATAATGCGGGCTGTGCAGTTGATCGCGTACACGCGCTACCGGCCAGAACTCGACGTCTGCGCCGATCCAGCGCATTCGTTCAACTTCAGTGCGCAGTTCGCCAATGTTGTCGGTTTTCGACACGTGCAGCCAGCCGTTGATCAAGTCGACGCCGGGCATTTGCGTGTCCAGAATCGTGTGCCGGACATAGTCGAGCCCCTGTACCGACAGGGCCCACAGCTGCTTGGCATGATCGAGGCCAGTACGCTTGATGATGTCAGTGATCCCTTCGGAAAACCCCGGGAGCACGAAACCCAGGTTGCGGCCCGAAGCCGCCCATGCGACTTCGCCCGCTTCCAACACCGCTACCGACCAGCCCCGCTGAGCAACCTCACGTGCAACAGTAAGGCCGGCAAGCCCAGCCCCGACTACGCAGACGTCAACATCGAGATCGAGATTCAGGCGCGGACGATCTGGACGTGCAACACTATTCGCCTCGTACCAGCCCGCTTCCATGCTTTCGCTCATTTGGTCCGCTACGGTACTTTTACCTCGGCGCTCCGCCGGTGGCGAACGCATGCTAGACTGGGTCCTCTGCCGCCGACACCCATAGCATGACCATGCGCCGTCTTTTGCTATTTCGCCACGCCAAAGCCGAACGCTCTGAACCGGGCATGGAAGACCGCGGCCGCAAATTGATCGAGCGCGGCCGTAAGGAGGCTGGCAAGATCGGCGCCTATATGGCTTCCCATGCCTTGATTCCCGACCGAGTTATGACATCCCCTTCCGCACGAACCCAGGAAACCTGGAAATGCGCTGCTACCGCATTTCGCCTGCCGCCCGTGGCTACCTCGGTGGAACGGCTCTATAACGCGACCGCGCACGCCATTCTTGGCGTCGTCAAGGATGCCGCCTCGCCCACGCATACACTTCTCATCATCGGACACAACCCGGGCCTTCATGAGCTCGCACTGATGCTGATCGCCTCCGGCGATATTGAAGCGCGCGAGCAGCTGCGGGAAAAGCTACCCACGTCCGGCCTCGTGATCATCGATTTCGCCCTCGATGACTGGAGCAAGCTGCACCCCCAGTGTGGGCGGCTTGAACGCTTTGTGACCCCCAAGTCGCTAGGGGCTACCGCCAGCTGAGACAATAACTCTCACTCAACGCGCCTCTGAAAACGTGCCATTATTATATTTTTGCAGCGAAACGAGGGGCGCTGTCATGTATAAAAAGATTCTGGTGCCGGTCGATCTCGCCGATACCGATCTGGCTAAACCTGCCATTGCCGCCGCGACCGAGCTGGCGCGCGCGTCGGGCGGATCGGTACGTTTGGTAAATGTCCTGGCTATGACGCCGGTGATGCTGGCCGAATACGTACCACCCGACTTCGACGTACAGCAGCGCAAATCGGCCGAAGAAGCGCTCGGCATTATTGCAGGCGAATGCGGTCTCGATTTCGCGCATATTTCCGCAACAGTGCGCCAAGGCGGGATCTACCACGAAGTGCTTGAGGAAGCGAAGACATTCAATGCAGACCTCATCGTGATGAGCTCGCACCGGCCCGCGATGCGGACGTATTTCCTCGGCTCCAATGCTGGACATGTGGTGCGCTATGCCAAGTGTTCGGTTCTCGTGGTGCGTCAGTAGCCCGAAACGAAAAGCGGCCGCATCGCCACCAAATCATAAAAATTTTTATAACGGTGGCGGGCGCGCAGGCCGATATCAACTGAGGTGCAACAGCATCATCATTGCTGGGTTTCGATCACCGTCATCATTCGCATTACTGCGGCGGCATCACCTCTTTCGGTAGCGCGCCAGGGCAATATTCGCCCGGTCGATTGCGTCGCAGGAAATTTCCGCCTTGCCAGAGATATAGCGCAAGGAAGGCGCCGACGAATGCCGCGCCGCCGGAAGCGCCGATTTGCAGCGCCCGCGTGATCAATCCGGCAAGCCCGAGCGCGACCGCGACGAAAACGACCAAGCTTGGCCAGTAGATCAACGGACGACCGCCTTGCTTGAAGCGCGCGGACGTCGTCACATTCAAAATACGAAGATGTAATTCCCGGACGAAGGCCGAATAGGATTGATCGAGCCGCTCCTGCTCGACCATGCTTTTCCAGGAACTGGAATTGATCGTCAGCTTGGGCGCGCCCTCCCCCCATAACTCAGTGACAAAGCGCTGCGACTGTATGCTGGTCGGCCGGTACGACATGCGTAGAAGGCGAATATTGCGGTATGGAATGTGCCCCGACCTCACGCCGGCAGCCCAATCAATGCCGTCATCCGAAAGTTTGAATTCCCGCACGGCCCCCATCACCGACGGCCGATAGGCGTAGGTGACGACGGTCCCTGCGGCGTCCAATGGAGATTCGATCACAGCTTTTCCCCCTCGCTGCCCTCAGATCAGTTGGACACCCGGAATGGCCTATAAGGCGGGCACTTACGAAACTGAAAGGCGACAGCAGCGAGTGTTTCCTTGCCGGCGCCATGACAAGAATATCGTGCCGCCCTATATGATGGCGATGCGTAAACTTCTCATCATCGTGCCATTGCTCGCACTACTGGCTTTGTCGGTCTGGTTCGCGACCGCCGCCTGGGGGCATCTCGCTGGCGATGAAATTCCTTTTTATGGCTATGTCGCTATAGCGGGTGGCGTGTTGTTCTCGCTTCTACTTGGCGGTGGCCTGATGGCGCTTGTTTTTTACAGCAGCCGCCACGGCTACGACGACCTGAGCGGTGGCGACAAATAGCCACCTGCCGGGACACCTTAGAACGATCTATCGCACCCTATGTGGCGCGCGCTATGTATGCCCCGCCGGCATCGATATTGGGAACGCCCATGAACAAAAGCCTCGTCCAGGAGCAATTCGGCAAGACTGCGGCCAGCTACCTAACCAGCACGCCGCATGCGCTCGGCAAGAGCCTCGAGCGTTTGGTCGCCCTCACCTTCCCGCAAAAGAGCTGGCATGGGCTTGATATTGCTACCGGCGGCGGGCATGTGGCGTACGCGTTTGCCGCGCATGTCGCCCGTATGTGGGCCACCGATATTACCCAGGAAATGCTCGATCTGGTCAGAGCGGAGGCGCAAAAGCGTGGCCTCTCCAACATTCGGGTCGCCTATGCCAAGGCTGAAGCGCTGCCCTTTGACGACGAAAGCTTCGATCTCGTCACCT
>DASWAK010000377.1:0-4265 GCA_036391175.1 Pseudolabrys sp. | reverse complement strand
GCTAGCAAGCAGTGCCAGGTGATCGACCCGACGCACGCAGACGCCGCGCCCGGTGTACTTCTGCGGCAGGTTTTTTAGGGTCGAGTGCAGCGGCGCCGGCGCAACGAATTTCTGCTCCTCGTAGTAGATTTCCATCACGTGGCCGTCGGGATCGCGGAAACGAAACGAACGACCACGCCCAAAATCGCCGTTGGTCCAGCCAATCCCAAGTCCGGCGTCGGTGAGAACTTTGGCGCGGCGCTCAAGCGCCTGCGGACTTGCTGCCCGCCAAGAAATGCAGCCGACGCCCGCATTGTGCGCCACAGTCAGTTTCAGCGTTGAGGTTGCGTAGTCGCCGTAGCCGCGTAAATAAACCGACTGGCCGGCCTCATGCACAGGCTCCATGCCGAGCAAGTCGCAAAAATACCAAAGGCTTTTGTCCGCCTTTGGAGTGAACAGTTCCACGCTGCCGAGATGCGCAATATCGTGGATTGGCTCGGGCTGCGCGGCCATGACGCCCTCCATGGTTGCCTGCGCAACAATTGGACAAGCAACACGGCGGCGCTTTGATCTAGCGCAAAGGCGGCTTGGCTGCCGCGCTAGCCGTTCTTGAACTTCTTCGCCAGTGCATCCGCATTACGGGCGAGCAGCCCGACATCGGCGCCAACTGCCACGAACAGATAACCCCATTCAATATAGCGCCGCGCCTCTTCCTCGTTCCCGGTAAGAATGCCGGCCGGCTTGCCGAGCGCCTTGAGGCGTTTTACCGCATCCTGCATCGCTTTCTGCACCTCCGCATGCTGCGGATTACCGAGATAGCCCAGCGAGGCCGCGAGGTCGGACGGGCCGATGAATACGCCATCCACGCCCTCGACCTTGGCGATCGCTTCGAGCTGATCAAGGGCCGCACGGGTTTCGACCTGCACCAGCACGCAAATTTCGTCGTTCGCCTTGGTCAAATATCCAGGCACGCGGCCGTAGCGGCTAGCGCGAGCTGCAACGGAGACACCGCGAATTCCTTGCGGTGGGTAGCGCGTCGAGGCGACCGCGCGCTTGGCTTCCTCAACGTTCTGTACATAAGGGAACAGCAGCGTCTGCGCACCAATATCGAGCGCGCGCTTGGCGAGAACCGCATCATTCCAGGCCGGCCGAATGATCGGTGTCGCGGTGCCGCGCTGTACTGCTTGCAATTGCGTCACCAGATCAGGAATTTCGTTTGGCGAATGCTCTGTGTCGAGCAGGATCCAGTCAAAACCGCTGTCGGAAATAATTTCAGCGGCGATATTGCTGCAAAGACTAGACCATAGACCGATCTGAATCTTGCCCTGGAGGAGCGCCTGCTTGAAGGCATTGCGTGGGAAATCGACCATGATGGTCCTCACACAAATTGAATGGCAATGCCGCCGAGCGGCCCGAAATCGGCATGTAGTGTGTCGCCCTTTTGCGCGAACACGACGCGCGTGAACGAGCCGGCAAGCACGATGTGTCCGCGCTCGAGCGCATGCCCGTGCGGTCCGATCTTGTTTGCAAGCCAGGCGACGCCGAGCGCCGGATGGCCGAGGACACCAGCCGCCAACCCTGTCTCCTCGATTTCGGAATTGCGGTACATGATGCCGCCAACCCAGCGTAAATCGACTTCCATCGGGCCAACCGGCCGGCCGCCCATCGCAATGCCGGCCGCGGCACCGTTGTCCGCAACCGTATCGACGATCTTGCGTGGATCCTGAATACGCGCATCGACGATTTCAATTGCTGGCACCACATATTCGGTCGCACGCAATACATCAGTCAGACCGACGCCGGGACCCTGCAGCGGTTTGCCCATAATGAAAGCGAGCTCGACCTCGACCCGCGGCTTGCAGTAGTCAGCGTGCTTGACCTTGGCGCCATCGGCGATGAGTTGATCGTCGAGAATATAACCGTAGTCCGGTTCGTCGATCATCGACGAGCGCTGCATCGCCTTCGAGGTAAGACCAACCTTGTGGCCGATCAGTTTGGCGCCGGCTTTGATCTTGCGCTGCGCGACGTCAGTCGAGATCGCGTAGGAATCCTCGATAGTGATATTCGGAAAGGTGATGTGCAGCTGGGTTGCCTGTTTGCGCTCCTTCTGCGCCGTCAACAGAATGTCAGCGGCCTTTTTACGGTCAGCGTCGGACAGCATGGGTCATTCCCCCTAGTCGGACCGATGCTGTAGCGGCTCGCGCGGGAAAATCAAAGGGAGGGTGCTCGCGGCGCCTCACTGCGCTGCCGCGGCAGCGGCTAACCCACTTTTTCGCCCGCCCTTCGCTTTTTTCTTTGCTCGATCTTGTGGTTGGTGAAATGCAACACGCGCGCAAGCGGCCGACGCATCGGCGGCACGTCGTGGGCGAGGAGCGCAAGGCCGACCGGTAGCATCCAAACGCCGAGCACCGGCAGGAACCCGAGCACACCACCACCAGTGAGCGCGATGCCGGCTGGCACGCGCACCCAGACCGCACGCGGCCGGCGCAAGCGGTCAAAGTTGCGGCCGGCCCAGCCGGGCATGTGGCCCTGCAGGCGGTCCATTTCCTCGTGAAAGTCGGGCTTGTGGCTCATGCCAGGTCAAACGCCAGGGCCGGAATTTGTTCCCGCTCTAATGCTTGAGCTTCGGATCGATCTTGAAGCTCGCCTCGGTCTTCTTTGTGATCTCGTCGACCGTGACGCCGGGCGCCACCTCGGTCAGCGTCATGCCGCCGGCCTTTTTGTCGATGGTAAATACGCCGAGATCGGTGATCACCATGTCGACCACACCAGCGCCGGTAAGCGGCAATTTGCATTTATGAAGAAGTTTGGGCTCCTCTTTGGCTGTGTGCTCCATCACCACAACGACCTTCTTCACGCCGGCGACAAGATCCATTGCGCCGCCCATGCCTTTCACCATTTTTCCAGGGATCATCCAGTTGGCGAGATCACCGTTCTCGGCCACCTGCATGGCACCCAAGATAGACAAGTCGATATGGCCGCCGCGGATCATGGCGAATGAGTCCGCCGAAGAGAAAAAACTCGTCGTCGGCAGTTCCGTAACCGTCTGCTTGCCGGCGTTGATCAGATCGGGGTCTTCCTCGCCTTCGTAAGGGAAAGGACCGAAGCCAAGCATCCCGTTTTCACTTTGCAGCTGCACCGTCATGCCATCAGGGATGTAATTCGACACAAGCGTCGGAATGCCGATACCGAGATTGACGTAAAAACCATCGCGCAATTCTTTGGCCGCGCGGTCGGCCATCTGTTCGCGGGTCCAGGGCATGTCAGACCTCTTCTCCGGTTGCCGCCGCGGGCTCGCGCTTGCGCACGGTGCGCTGCTCGATGTGCTTGACCGCATTGGGCACATGAATGATGCGTTGGACGTAAATGCCCGGCGTGATGATGTGATCGGGGTTGAGATCACCCGGCTGCACGAGATGCTCAACCTCGGCGACGGTGACCTTTCCGGCGGTCGCCATCATCGGATTGAAGTTTCGTGCGGTTTTTCGATAAACGAGATTGCCTTCGGTGTCGCCCATCCAGGCGTGCACGAGCGACAGATCGGCAACGATGCCACGCTCCATGATGTAGTGGCCACCATCGAACTCGCGTTCTTCTTTGCCCTTGGCAATATCGGTGCCAGCACCAGTACGGGTAAAGAAGGCCGGGATGCCGGCGCCGCCCGCCCGGATGCGCTCGGCGAGCGTGCCCTGCGGGTTGAATTCGATCTCCAGTTCGCCTGCGAGATATTGCTGAGCAAATAGTTTGTTCTCGCCGACATAGGACGAGATCATTTTCTTGACCTGTCGCGTCTCCAGCAGCAGGCCAAGACCGGCGCCATCGACCCCGGCATTGTTCGACACGATGGTGAGATTCTTAACGCCGGAGTCACGGATCGCCTTGATCAGCGTCTCGGGGATACCGCAAAGGCCGAAACCTCCCGCACAGATCAGCATGCCGTCCTTAAGCAGACCGGCCAGCGCGGCTTTTGCGTCGGGATAAACTTTTTTCATGCGGCTCTTCTGCCTTTTTCTCCGGCTATGCATCCAACATCATGAGAAAACATCATTCGGACGGTTGCATGCAAGCCTAGCGCGCCGGGGCGGTGGGCGGGGTCGCGGGAGTTGCGGGCGGCGTAACGTCGGTGATCGGGTTGCGCGGAGGCGTGATATCCGTGACCGGATTGCGCGGCTTTTGCGGTGCTGCGGGAGCGGCCGGCGCAGGCGTTGCTGGCGTGGCCGTACTGGCCGGCGAATTCGGCATCGTCAGCGTCCTCGGCAGCAGCGGCACGCGATGCGGGTAATAGG
>DASWAK010000376.1:0-1704 GCA_036391175.1 Pseudolabrys sp. | reverse complement strand
GGGATTCGGGGGTTTCGGGAAAGCCAGTCGGCAACAGCGGGTCGGGTAATCCCGCGTTGGGGTGGCTGCTCACATAGACCGGCGCGATCCGTGAAAGCTCTTCGATCAGGGGCCGCATCTCTTTGGGGCCCAACGCGCAATTCATACCCACGCTGAGCAGCGGCACATGCGAGATCGAATTCCAGAACGCTTCCACTGTCTGACCGGTGACTCCTCGGTTGCTGCCGGCTTGAATGAAGGTCACCGACGCCATGAGCGGCACGCGGACACCGCGCTCCTCAAACAGCGTCGCGATGGCAAAAAATGCCGCCTTCGCATTGAGCGTGTCAAAAATGGTTTCCACGAGCAGCAGGTCGGCGCCGCCATCGAGCAAACCGCGCGCCTGATCATAGTAGACTTGCACCAGTTCGTCGTACGTTACGCCTCGCGTCGCCGCGCTATGCACATCCGTGGAAATCGAACAGGTCCGATTCGTCGGGCCGATCGCTCCAGCCACAAAGCACGGCCGTGCGGGATTCTTCGCCATCGCCATCTCGACCGCCCTCTTCGCCGCCTGGGCACCGGCAACGTTCATCTCATAAACATAGGGATCGAGTTGGTAATCGGCCATCGAGATCGACGTCGAGTTAAAAGTGTTGGTTTCCACAATGTCGGCGCCGGCTGCCAAATATTGCCGGTGAATATCGGTGATCAATTCGGGCTGAGTGAGGCACAGCAAATCGTTGCACCCTTTGAGATCCGCCGCATGCCCGGCAAAGCGCTCGCCTCGGAAAGCTTTCTCATCGAGCCGAAGCATCTGAATCATCGTCCCCATCGCGCCGTCGAGGACAAGAATCTTCTCCGACAACAATCGTCTCAGGGTGTTTTCAATATCGATCATTATTTTCTAGCTTTCGGAGTCACCTTCCCGGTCACCGGCGCAGACAAGCAGGCGCGTGCGACGAAAATCTCGACCGGTTGGTTTCCATTGCGGCCCATTTTCTCTCCGGCGTATGAGCCGGTGAGTTCGTAATCGACCGTCTCCGCCCCCGCCGCGCGTAACCATTGTTCTACCATGCCCTGATCAAATCCGAGCCAGCGATGAGCCATCTGCGCCCGCATCCACTCCTGGTTGTGGCGCACGAGATCGACGAGGATCACGGAACCCCCGGCACGCGTGACGCGGCACAACTCTTTGATCGCGCGCTGCGGCTCGGACAAAAAATGCAGCACCATGACGCAAAAAGCGGCATCGACCCGCTGGGATTTAAGGGGCAGCTTGAGGGCGTCGCCCATGCGGAACTCGACGTTGCGCACGCCCCTTTCTTTGGCCAGTCCGCGGGCCCGCCGTAACATTTCCGTGGACAGATCGACGCCGATGGCTTTTTCGGCGAAACGCGCCAGTTCAAAGGTCAAACTGCCGGTGCCGCACCCGACGTCGGCAATCACGAGATTGTGCGGCAGTAGTTTTTCAATCGCGATCGAGGTCACTCGATCATCGAAATAGCTCTTGCGAATATTTTCCCAATCGCCCGCCACCGCTTCGAAATAGCTCCGCGATCGATTCAGCCGACGCCGACGGCATTCGCGCAGGCGCATCTGGTCTTGCTTAGCTTCGGGCAGCTGCGCTAAACACGCATGAAGCGACTGGTAGAGCTCATGCGCCGCGTCCGGCATATCTTGGCGCAGCGAAAAATAGACACTGGTTCCTTCCTTACGGTCCTG
>DASWAK010000375.1:0-2201 GCA_036391175.1 Pseudolabrys sp. | reverse complement strand
CCAGAGCTACTTTGACCCCCAGCTCAACCGGTCAAAATCACCGTGCAGTGCTACTAGCTACTTTCTGGCGCAAAATTGGTGGGGCTAAAGGACTGGGCCGGAATCGCAGGTTTGCGGAAAACTGCAAGGTGGGACGGATTTGCGGTTGACGCGGGCGGGCGCCGCTGATTCATTCGTGTGAATGATTCGTGAACGCACCATTCGAGCGCGTCAGAAGCTTGTTGACGGCCTGCCGGTGACGGGCGAGCTGCTGCGCGGCACGCTGTTGGATCGGGTCATTTTTCACAAGAGCGGCTGTCCGAAATGCGCGCGCGGCGAGGGTCATGCGGTGTCGGTTCTCACTGTGACCTATCCGGGCGGCCGCACGCGGCAGATCAGCGTTCGTCGTGAGCGAGTTGGCGAAGTGCGTCGTTGGCTGGGCAATTACCAGAAGCTGAAGGGGGCGATCGAAGCGATTTGTGAACTCAATCACGACTTGCTGCGGCCCGATCCGGCGCTGCGGCGGCCTGGGAGGAAGCGGCGTGATTGAGATGCGGCGTGCGCAGCTGAGCTTTGGCGGTGGGCTGATTGCTGAGGAAGTCGGCGATCTTCGTGAAGGCTGGATGAACTATGCCGATCGGATTCTGGTCGACGAACGGATCATGGCGGCGGTGTACGAAGCCCTTGCCAAGCGGCATCCCAAGAGCCGCAGTCGCGGCCGGCTGGGCACCCCTGCCGAGGTGGTGTTGCGGCTATTGGTGCTCAAGCATGTGCGCAACTGGAGCTATGGCGTGCTGGAGCGCGAGGTGCGCGGCAACCTGGTGTACCGGGATTTTACCCGGGTGGGCGGCGGCAAGGTGCCGGACGCCAAGACGATGGGGCGCTGGGGCACGGCCCTGGGGCCCGATGTCATCAAGCAGGTCCACGACCGGATCATCGAGATCGCGCGGCACAACGAGGTGGTGGGCGGCCGCCGCATGCGGGTGGATACCACGGTGGTGGAGACCAATATCCACCACCCCACCGACAGCACGCTGCTGGGGGATGGAGTGCGGGTCCTGATCCGGACCATGAAGAAGATCACGGCGATTGCGGTCGCGGTCGGAGCCAAACTGCGTGATCGCAGCCGCGGCGTGAAGCTGCGGGTACTGGAGATCGCCAGGATCGCCCGCGCCAAGGGCCCGCTCAACCACGACAGGCTGAAGCAGAGCTACCGCCGGCTGTTGAACTCGACAAGCCGGGTGGTGGGACAGGCGAAGCGCTTTTCCGCGGAGATATCCGACGGCGTGAAGCGCTCTCGCAGCATCGCGAAGCAGGTCGCGCTCGAGGGCCTGCGCCGGGTTCTGGAAGAGATGATGCCGCGGGTTCGCCAAGTGATGTATCAAACCAGGCAGCGCATCTTCCACGGCAATACCCGGGCCGAAGGCAAGCTGCTGAGCGTGTTCGAGCCCTCAACCGAGGTCATCCGCAAAGGCAAGGCCAGCAAGCCCAACGAGTTCGGCAAGGTGGTCAAGCTGCAGGAGGCGGAAAATCAGATCGTGGTCGACTACGAAGTCTACGACCGCCGGCCCAACGATTGCGACCTGCTGATTCCGTCCATCGAGACCCATTGCGCCAAGCTGGCACGCGTACCGCGCCTGGTGGCTGCCGATGCGGCATTCTACTCGACCAAGAATGAGAAGGCGGCGAAGGCCATGGGCGTCAAGCGGGTCTGCGTTCCCAATCGCTCGACCAAGAGCCTGGAGCGCCGACGCGAGCAGAAGAAACGCTGGTTCCGCAATGGCCAGAAATGGCGTACCGGCTCCGAGGGGCGGATCAGCGTGGTCAAGCGCCGACACGGTCTCGCCCGTTGTCGATACAAGGGCTTCGACGGAATGCAACGATGGGTCGGCCTCGGGGTGATCGCCGACAATCTCATCAATATCGGTTGCGCTCTGGACAGCAAGACCTAGGCAGATCCATCAACGCTCTTCTCCCGCCCCGCCCTCCCGGCGGGGCCTCGTCTTGTGCCAAGCCCCCTCGCGCGCTCGCCAAAACATGAATTTTGCGCCAGAAAGTAGTTAGTCGACCCGGCTACCGCTCCGCCACCGCCGATAACTTCGCGCCGCGCGCCCATGCTGATCCTTCCCGCATCGACGACACCGGCGCGTTTCGGCGCCGCCGCCCCAGTCATCGGCGGGACCTTGTTCAGTAACATTCCTGGTGAGGCAATGCGCCCTTTT
>DASWAK010000374.1:0-4425 GCA_036391175.1 Pseudolabrys sp. | reverse complement strand
CATCCATTTCGCCGCGCCGGGATGCTTTGCGGCGAAGGTGGAGCGGGCGTGACCGGGACTCCCGTATGCGTGGCCATTCAGCGGCCAGCCAATGTCCGCTTTGTGCCAATAGCGGACATCGCCAGACTCATTCGATCACCTCGTCGGCCAGCTGCAAGAACGAACCGACAGGCCAGATCCCGAAGCAGAATCTTAGGCGCGCGGTCGGCATCCCTTCCGGGGCACGTCAGGTGGAACAGCCCCCGGCAGCGCGCGTTAGTGCCCGTACCGAGCCCGTCACGCCGTTAACGCCGCGCTCGATCCAGTGGAATAATGACCTTAGGTACAGTCGCCATGCCCCACTTTGGGATTCCTCGTCGAGCATCTGATGAGCGAATAAATAAAGTTACGCAGGTGAATTGGCGGCGCGGGTTATTTCGTGTCTGGCTGCTGCTGTCCGCCGCATGGACTATGGGATGGATCGTCTATTTGATCCTTTACGGGATAAAGAGTGGTTTCCAAAGCTCTGGTGACTTCATCGCGATACCGGTCCTATTGGTTGGTCCGCCTATTGCACTTTTGCTATTCGGATTGGTGGCAGGATGGACATTTCGGGGTTTCAGGTTAGATGACGGTGAGACGCCGTAGCTTGTGCGGTGGAAAGCATCACGGTTTTTATAAAATTGATTCACACAAAACCACAATTAGCTAATTTTACGATCAGACAATAACGTCGTCGGCACGGGTGGCGTTCAGCCCTGTCGGAACAGGAACCGCGACAAGAGTTTAAACGGCCTTCCTGTTATGGGAGCGCACCATGCCCCGCACTGACTTCGCCTTGAACTCAATGGTGTTCGTTGCCGATCGTCCGCGCTGTCCTTGGTGCGGTGAACCGATGTGGCTTATCCGCGTTCTTGAGACTGGATCGCGCTTGAGTGAACGCAGGTTTGAATGTGCGACATGTGAGATGGGAGACGTTCGGTCAGACCCCACCCTCGCGAGCAATTTTGGGTAGATGCTAAAACCGGTCGGCAAGTCGAGATCTTTCCGACCCACGGGCAAGAGTGGTCGTCGGATTAGCGGGATTGTATAGAAATCAGAACGTCCCCGTCGAGAACGCGCGTGCTCACGACTATGCAGCCACAGCCGCATAAGTGGCGCGGGTCTCAAAGGCATAATCGCATGCCTCGCATTCCCAAAGATGCCGCACCCGGTTCTCATCAACGTATTCTGTCCATTGCGGCACAAACAGTCGCTCGCCGCATTGGGCGCAATTGATCATTGGACGTGTGGGACGAAAAGACATGTCGGGGCGTTCCTCAAACTGCGTTGGCGTTTTTGGGCATTTTTAAGACCTCAGCTGGACATAAGCAGCGGGTCTTACTTTTTTACTAAGCCTTGAACGTGGCAAAATTTCAGCGATTGGTATCGCGCTACAGGCGGATTCGCGTAGCAATGCCGGCGACCCATCCTCTGAAAAGAACGGCGAGCTGTTAAAGCCGGGTTGCGCCATGTCCACTGTACCCCCCAGAGCAGACATTGCTCGATCCGGATGCGACGTCGCCCGATTTCAGTTCTTTATTTTCACGAACCGATACCTATATCCAGCTCTGTCCCCCTAGAACCCCTGAACCGGCATGCTCGATTTCGCATCGTCTTCCCGTGACGAGAGTTCGGTCGCCGCACCTTCCGCGGCCGATACCGAACTTCTCGACGCATATTCCAATGCTGTGATCTCCGTGGCCGACACAGTCGGCCCGGCGGTGGTGCGCGTCGAAAGCCGCGGCGCCAAGGGCCGCTCCGGCGGGGTCGGTTCCGGAGTGGTCATCGCGCCGGACGGCTTGGTGCTGACTAATAGTCATGTGGTCAGCGGTGCCAAAGAGGTGCGCCTGCTCGACGCTGAAGGTCACGTGATGGAAGCGCGGGCGCTTGGCGAGGACCCAGACACCGATCTTGCGCTGCTGCGGGCGGACTCGGCGCGCGATCTGACGCATGCCGCACTTGGTGATTCCAAGAGGCTCAGGCGCGGCCAGTTGGTGGTCGCCATCGGCAATCCGCTCGGTTTTGAATCGACCGTCACTGCCGGCGTGATCTCGGCGCTCGGCCGCTCGCTGCGCGCGCGCTCGGGCCGGCTCATCGAGGACGTGATCCAGACCGACGCCGCGCTCAATCCCGGCAATTCCGGCGGTCCGCTGGTATCCTCGCATGGCGAGGTGATTGGCATTAACACCGCCGTCATCATAGGCGCCCAGGGTATTTGCTTTGCGGTCGCCAGCTACACCGCGCAGTTCGTGTTGAGCGAACTGATCAAGCACGGGCGCGTGCGTCGCGGATATATTGGTGTAACGGCGCAAACTACGGCGGTACCCCGCCGGTATGCGCGGGCGGCCGAAATCGAGAATGCCTCGGGTGCGATGATCACTGCTCTGGAGGCAAATGGCCCGGCCGCGTTAGCAGGGCTAATGACACTCGATACTATCGTGCGGGCGGACGGTGCATGGGTGAACGGCGTAGATGATCTGATTCGACTGCTCAATAGCGAGCGCATTGGCCGCAACGTAACCATCGACGTATTGCGACGAGGTTCGCTGCGGACATTCGAGTTAAAACCGCTAGAGCGGCCAACAGTGCGGGCGGTATGAATTCAGATCAGTCTAAAAGCAGGCTCCTAAAACGCATAAGACCAACCACGACAATGACGTATCTATTGATAGGGCATGTCAGGATCGTTTTGGGCACCGTCTGCCGCGAAGCTTCAAGTTTTGTCAGCGGGGGCTGCCGTCTTTCTAACGAGAAGGCGACTGCGTATTCGGCTTCCACTCGCGTGCAAGCTTCTGCGCTTCGGCTATCTGCACGGGGGTCATGCGCCGTGCGATAAGATCTCGAAAAGCTGCCGCGCCCTCTCTGCCTTGCGCCGCCGACAAATTGAACCACATGTATGCGCGGACCTTGTCCTGCGGCACGCCCAAGCCATTGTCATAGAAGACCCCGAGATTGTACTGGGCGTTGGCATCGCCTTGCTCGGCCAGAGGACGAATAAGCCGCAGGGCAGATGCGTAGTCGCGTCTCTTAATCGCAGCGTCAGCATCCTCGAGCGGGCCTGCCACCACAGGTGTGGCAAAGCCAAATACCAGAATGATGGCGGCAACGGCGTGTTTGAGCGCGAGCTTCATAGTCTCGGACCTTTGCTCTCATGCAGGACTAATTATAATGCCTCTAACCCCAACGATATAGCTTAGAGATAATCACCGATGGCCGACCACGAACTCACGCCCGAAGAAGGCTTTCGATGCTCTGTGCCAAAAGCGGTCTTGTGTGGAGCGTGTGGGCGCGCGTGAAAAAAGTAGGCCGCTTCTTAAGGCAGCCTACACAGATGATCAGTCCCGAACTTTCAGCTTACGTAGGCGATGCGCTTTTGGGCATCTGCTTCGGCCGCCGTCGTTGGCTGCGCAGGCAGCTGAAGCACCGTAGCCTCTTGGCCCTCACTTAGTTTTGTCAGGAGAACAATGCGCCCATCTGGAAATTCGAGCGCATCATGGTGCTTCAACGGTTCGTTCTTATTCACTTGTCGGAAGATTGCCGTCGCATAAGCTAGCGTTTCCACTTTCCACCCTGCGATGAAGCGGGGATATGTAATTGTCACCGCGCCGGAAAATGCAAGCTCGGTTCCCGGAAGAACGCAAACCGCCACCCCAGCATCTTCCGCCGCAGCGAACCCGCGTGTGCAAGTACCAAAGTCACGCGTAGTGAGTTTGTCGCCGACTTTTGCTGGCCGCGACCTGACGTGTTGAAGGCTGTAGTCACACATCTCTGGAACTCCCTTGTAGGAAGCCCCTCAGCTCACCAAACATTAGCGTGCTTGCAGTCCTGCCGCATTACAAAATTGAGCCCGCGAAGAAACTGGTCAGTCGCGCATGAAATACCGCGCAGCACGCTGGTGACGTCTGCGTAACTCGCCACCTGTAGCGCTGAGTGAATGGCTGCGCATCGATAACAAAGATGCGTGTCGGGAACGGCCGAATTGGGGTCTTGCCTAACTGATGCGACCCGCGAGGGCCGCTCCCGGCGTGCCGTCGCAAATTCGCCGCTACGTTAGCGCCCGAGCGTTTCGCCAACGATTATCGCGGCATCTCTGACCCGGTGGTGCCATGCAAACCTCCGCGTCTAACCTACAATTTACATACTCAAATTGAGTGGGCTCTTCGGCGCTGTCAAGGCTGCAAAAAAAGCGCCGCTACGAGGCGATGGCGAAAGCGCGGAGGATCACCGGCCGCGTCTGTGATTGAAAGGCGCTATGGTATCGCTGCGCGGATAATACCAGCCAACTCGAAGCCCGCGACTGAGGCGGTAGTCAAGACGATCAGTGAGATAAAGGTCACTATTTTATCGCCCAAGGTCATCTTTCCCTCCTCCCCTCACCGCCTGAACAACAGAGTACGGCGGGTG
>DASWAK010000373.1:0-2821 GCA_036391175.1 Pseudolabrys sp. | reverse complement strand
TGCCACATCCTTGAACGTGACCTTTGTATCTGTCTCGACATACACCTTGGCGCGGGATTTTCCGACCGCCATCAGCCCGCCGATCCCCTGCTTTTCCGCAAAGCGGCGAAAGACAAACATCCACATTACGTAGAAGATGATGGCCGGCACGACCCAGGAGAGGATACTTTGAATAAGACCGCCAGATGGAGCGCCTTTGACCACTACGCCATGCTTAGCGAGCTTGTCTCCAAGCTGCGGGTCGACGCGAATCGCAAAAAATTCTCGCTTGCCGCTTGGCAGCGGCTCTTTCAACGAGCCCTGCACCGCGTCTATGCCGACGGTCACCTCGGCAATTTTCCCCTCGTCGAGTAAGCGCTCAAATTCGCTGTATGCGATTGTCTGAATTTGCGAATAACTCGACCAGAATTGCTGGAACAGCAAAACACCAATCATTGCAGCGATAGTATACCAGATCATAATCTGGCGCTTGCGCACATCTGGTTCCATGCTACGCGCTCTGTCGCAAAGGCAGCCCTCGAGCTCAGTAGCAAATTGCTCCAAATCACGGTCGTAATATTGATTTGCGTCAATGATCGACATGCCGGCAAAGGTTGTCTTTTTGACTGTCGTGGTCGAGCCTGAAGTCGGTCCGCCCTGGCTGAATTTATTGGGCCCGGCGGGGAATCGCGAACGTGGTCGCCGAGCTGGAGAACGACTTGGTCGAAGCGGACCTCGATAAACTGTTCAGTAACAACAAAGAAAGTCGCCACGGCCCGGGACGCGCCAGGTCAAGAGATTGAGGGTGCGCCCTTTCTTCCTCGCCAACGACGGAGACCGGCAGTCACGTACGGCGTTCGGGCTCACGCCTGAGCGTTGGCCAGATGACGTACAGCCTTCTCTGGAGTCGTGCTGTCTGTCTGCGTTTCAACTTCCAGCGCTGACGATACAGCTTCGTCGACGCGTTCGAGCCAGACGAATTCTAGTTGCTTGCGGGCCCCTTCGGGTATCTCTTCGAAGTCCTTTCGGTTCCGCGCCGGCAGCATGACACGCTTAATGCCGGCTCGGTGAGCGGCAATGACTTTTTCTTTGATCCCGCCGACGGGGAGCACCAGCCCGCGCAGGCTGATCTCGCCCGTCATAGCGGTGTCATTGCGCACGGTCCGCTCGCTCAGCAGCGAGACGAGCGCCATAAACATGGCGACGCCCGCGCTCGGTCCATCCTTCGGAATCGCGCCTGCTGGCACATGAATATGGATGTCGGTCTTTTCAAATCGACTTACATCGATTCCGAAGGAAGCGGCGCGATTTTTGACGATACTGAGCGCCGCCTGAGCGCTCTCCCGCATTACCTCGCCAAGTTGGCCGGTGAGGATCAACTTGCCGCTTCCCGGGACGCGGGTGACTTCGATGAACAGGATGTCGCCCCCAACCGGGGTCCAAGCGAGGCCGGTCGCCACGCCCGGCACGCTCGTGCGCATTGCCACCTCGCTTTCGAACTGCGGCGGGCCGAGAATGGTAAGGAGATCATTGCTGGTGATGCAAATGGGCCCGCTCTGTCCTTCGGCAATGCGGACAGCTGCGTGACGTAAGGCTTTTCCAATCTCGCGCTCGAGGTTTCGCACGCCCGCTTCTCGGGTATAGCGTTGGATGATTTCCCTAAGCGCCTCGCCCGCAACCTCCACCTGGCCCGGGTGCAGGCCGTTTGCCTCCATCTGACGTCGCACTAGGTAGCGTTGAGCGATCTGGAATTTCTCGTCCGCGGTGTAGCCGGCAAGACTAATGATCTCCATGCGGTCGCGCAGCGGCCCTGGAATTGTATCGAGCATGTTGGCCGTGGTGATGAACACGACCCGGCTCAAGTCGAAAGGCACGCCGAGATAGTTGTCGCGGAAGGTGTTGTTTTGCTCCGGATCGAGCACTTCCAGCAGTGCCGAGCCCGGATCACCATGGATGCCGGCACCGAGCTTGTCGATTTCGTCCAGCATCATGACACAATTGCGCGATCCGACCTTGCGAACGGCCTGGATGATGTTGCCCGGCAGTGCGCCGATATAGGTGCGCCGGTGCCCGCGAATTTCCGCCTCGTCGTGCACGCCGCCGAGGCTCACCCGCGCAAATTTGCGGTTCATCGCGCGCGCGATTGACTGGCCGAGCGAGGTCTTACCAACGCCGGGAGGTCCGACAAAACACAAAATGGGAGCCTTGCCGTGCGGCGCGAGCTTGCGCACGGCAAGATATTCAACGATGCGCCGTTTTATTTTCTCGAGCCCGTAATGATCTTCGTCCAAAATGCGTCGCGCCTCGGCAATGTCGATCGGACTCTCTTCCGGCAGGCTCCAGGGCAGCTCGATTAACCAATCCAGGTATGTCCTCACCATGCCGTATTCGCCGGCCGCTTCGGGCATCCGCTGCAGCCGGCGCAGCTCCTTGCGCGCGTGCTCTTCGACCTCCTTCGGCATATTGGCCTTGGTGATTGCCTGATCGAGTTCGGCCATTTCGGCGGCCTTACCCTCTTCGCCTTCGCCAAGTTGACGCTGGATCGCAGCCATTTGCTCGCGCAACAGGACTTCGCGCTGACGTTCGTCAAGGGCGGCCTTGGTCTGCTGGCTAATCTCCTGCGACAATCGCAAGACTTCAATGCGATGGGCGAGCATGCGCGAGACCTTCTCCATCCGCGCGGTGATATCGATGGTCTCCAGAATCTCCTGCTTCTCGTCAGGCGTCGCGTCCATATACGTTGCCGCAAGATCGGCGAGGGCAGCTGGGGAATTCATGCCTTGGACTGCTGCCAGCAATTCCGGGGGCGCCTGCGGCAACAGCTGCACGGCCTCCGCGGCTT
>DASWAK010000372.1:0-4715 GCA_036391175.1 Pseudolabrys sp. | reverse complement strand
CTGCTCGGTCTTCTGGTTTTCGCGGTGGGCTTGCGTTTTGCCTACGCATTAGTGGTGCAGCCAGACGATCTGTATTCGCTTCGTTACGTCAGGGGTGGATGATGCGGCGGCTCGCAGTCACGCTCGCATTTATCGTCGTAGCTTGCGGCACGGAGCCCGCCACCGCCGAACGGCTGGTGGTGTCTCTGTCAAATCATCGCGTGGCCGTTACCTCGAACTTTGTCGGCGAAGAGCTGGTGTTGTTCGGAACCATCGAGCCTAATCCGATAACGAGTCCGCTACGTCCGCCCTACGACCTCGTGATCACCGTAACCGGGCCGCGCCAAACGCTACGCACACGCCGCAAGCAACGCATGCTCGGTATTTGGGTCAATGTCGATTCGCGCGAATTCGTCAGCGTGCCATCCTATCTTGCGGTCCTGAGCAACCGTCCGGTCAGCAACATCGCCAATCAGGATACTTTGCGACGCTTGCAGGTCGGGCTTGATAATTTTCTGTTGCCGCAGCGTATCGGAGCAGACGTTGCCGACACGGTTCGCGATGACCCATTTCGTCGCGCATTCGTGCGGCTGCAGACGCAGCAGGGGCTTTACCGCGAATCCGGAACCGCGGTGACTTTCCTCACCCCCACAGTATTCCGTGCGGCAATCCCCATGCCCGCGGCAGTGCCGACCGGAAGTTACGGAATTAACGTCGAACTATTCGCCGGTGGCGTCTTGGTTGCGCGCACCAATTCAGCGCTCGAGGTGATCAAAACGGGTTTTGAGCAATACGTCGCCGATGCCGCGCGTGACCACGGCCTGTTGTACGGGATGGCGACGGCGCTGATGGCCCTCCTCATCGGTTGGTTCGCCAGCGTAGTCTTCGCGCGCGATTGACCAACTAACGACATCCGCCTGCGCGGGGTATCACAGATAGAGGATTAGTCCGGCAGGCAACGCTTCGCAGCAAAAGAATAGAGCCGACCCTCACCGAGCAGATGTGCAGTGAAGGCGAGCGTGCCAAAAACATCGGCGAAGGCGGCACCGCGTACATTGAGACCACCGGTGAATGCGCCGAAGGCCGGCATCACCATCCGCATCTTGTCCGCGGCAAAACACCGCCGGCTCACCGCGCGACCGCGGTGCGAGATCCGAGCCATGGGGTGCAGGTGGCCGCTGACCTCGCCAGGCGCGCCGCTTGGCAAATGCCGGAAGGTCAATGGATCCAAGGCCAGGCTATCGGTAAACGTTCCCCCGACACCATCTGCCGGATTTGGATCGTGATTGCCGGTAATCCAGATCCAATCACGGCCGCGCTGCATGACGCGCAAGCCATTGCGATCGCCCTCACTAAGACGCGCCGGGCCACCGCCATCATGGAAACTGTCGCCCAAAGCGATGACGCAACGCGGAGCGTAATGCGCGATCAATCGCGCCAGCCGCGCCAGGGTTGCTGCCGTGTCGTAAGGCGGCAATAACATTCCACGGGCGGCGAAACTCGAACCTTTTTCCAGATGTAGATCGGCAACCGCTAGCAGACCTTGTTCCGGCCAATAGATCGCGCCATCAGGGTCGGCGAATAGCGAGACGCCGGCAAGAGTGACTATGTTGCTTCCTCCCGTTCCCAGATTGTGAGCTGCCGCCAGCGTCACTGCATCGCTTCCTTGATCAATTCGTCAGCCGCCTCGGCCAAAAGTGTATCCGAGGCTTCGCCATAGACCGTCTCGCGCCCTATCTCCAGCAGCACCGGAATCGAGAGCGGCGAGACGTGGTCGAGCGCTTTATGGACGATTCGGCCCCTGATGCGCGAGAGCATTTCGCCGAGCCGCTTGATGTCGAGCAGGCCGGTGGCGGCATCAGCGCGCGCAGCGCGCAGCAAAATGTGGTCGGCCTGATGCTTGCGCAGCACGTCATAGACAAGATCGGTGGAAATTGTGAGCTGACGGCGCGATTTCTCCTCGCCGGGGAAGCGCTTCTCGATCAATCCTGCAATGATCGCACAACTGCGGAATGTGCGCTTCATCAAGGCCGATTCCGCGAGCCAGGCTTCCAGATCATCGCCCAGCATGTCCTCGTTGAACAGTTGCGCGAGCGAGACATCGCCGCTCGCGATGCGTAGAGCGACGTCGCCCAGTCCCCAGACCGCCAGTGCATATTCGTTAGCGACGAAGCCGAATGGCCGCAGGCGCGCCCGTTCCAGACGGCGCGTAAGCAACATGCCGAGTGTCTGGTGCGCCAACCGACCTTCAAACGGATAACAGACGAGATAATATTTTGCGGCGCGCGGGAATGTCTCGATCAATAAGTCGCCAGCCTTGGGCAGCATCGACCGCCATCGCTGGAGTTCCAGCCACTCGCGCACTTGGTCCGGCAACGCGCGCCAGGCATCGGGCTTTGCCAGCAACGCGCGCACCCGCGCCGCCAGGTAAGTCGAGAGTGGAAACTTGCCGCCTTCATAAGCTGGCACTTTGGGGTCGGTGGCGTCCGAACGTGAGACGTAAACCTCGTCTTCAACCAATGCCTCGTATTTGAGAATTTCGCCGGCAAACACGAAGGTGTCGCCCAGCCGCAAGGTTTCGATGAAATATTCCTCGACCTCGCCGAGGAGTCGCCCGCCGCGTGGAACAACGGCGCCGCTGCGGCGCGAACGCACAAGCCGCACCTTGATCATATCGGCCTCAACAATGGTGCCGACATTCATGCGGTAGCGCTGCGCCACACGCGGATGGGTGATACGCCAGCGCCCGTCCTTGCCCAGCCTGATTTTGGCAAAGCGCTCGTAAGCTTTGAGGGCATAGCCGCCAGTTGCAACGAAATCGACCGCTGCATCGAAATCGGCGCGCGTCAGCGCGGCATAGGGTGCGGCCGCGTGAACTTCCGCGTATAGTTCGTCCGCAAAGAATGCCTCGCCGCAGGCGCGGCCCAGAATATGCTGTGCCAGCACGTCGAGCGCACCGATGCGCAACGGCGGCGTGTCCTGCGCGTTCTCGGCCACAGCATCGATTGCGGCCCGGCACTCCAACACTTCGAAGCGATTGGCCGGCACCAGCACGGCTTCGGACGGCTCATCCAACCGATGATTGGATCGCCCGATTCGCTGAAGGAGCCGCGAGCAACCTTTTGGCGCGCCAACGTTGATCACCAGATCGACGTCGCCCCAATCCACGCCAAGATCTAAAGAAGACGTGCACACCACCGCCCGCAATTTACCGGTGGCCATTGCATCCTCGACACGGCGCCGTTGCGCGACATCGAGTGAGCCGTGATGCAAAGCGATGGCGAGATTGTCATCGTTCGCCCGCCAGAGTTCCTGAAAAAGAAATTCCGCCTGACTGCGGGTGTTGACAAAGACCAGCGTCGTCTTATGGGCCTTGATGTGTGCGTAGATTTCGCCGAGCGCATGCCGTGCTGAATGACCCGCCCAGGGTAGATGCTCCTCTGTGTCAAGCATTGTGACGATCGGCTGTGCCCCGGCCTGAGCGACCACAAGATCAGCGCGCGCCTGGCCATGCAGCGGCTGCGGCACCAAAAAACGGCACAGCTCGTCGGGCTTGGCAACCGTCGCGGAAAGGCCGACGGTGGTGAGCTGCGGTGCCAGCGCGAACAGACGTGCCAAGCCGAGCGACAGCAAGTCGCCGCGCTTGGAAGTGACCAGCGAATGCAATTCGTCGAGCACCACGCGCTTAAGCGTGCCAAACATGTAGGGCGCGTCGGCGCTCGCGAGCAGCAGCGCGAGTTGCTCCGGCGTGGTGAGCAGAATATCGGGCGGATCGCGGCGCTGGCGCTGGCGTTTGGATGCGGGTGTGTCGCCTGTGCGTGTTTCGAGTCGAACCGGTAGCCCCATTTCCTGCACTGGAATTTCCAGATTGCGCGCGATGTCGACGGCGAGCGCTTTCAAGGGCGATATGTAAAGTGTGTGCAGGCCTTGCGAGCGTGCTAACGCGCGCCTGGTCGATTTCAGATTCCCTGGGCGAATACTACGCTCAGTCAGTTCAACCAGCGTCGGCAGGAAACCTGCAAGGGTTTTGCCGCCTCCGGTCGGCGCAATCAGCAGCACCGAGCGACTGGCTCCGGCTTTCGCTAGCAGTTCGAGTTGGTGGGTGCGCGGCTGCCAGCCCCTACTTGCGAACCAGCGCGCGAAGGCCTCTGGCAGCATCTTCGTGGTGTCGAAAAGGTCGTACGCGGATTCCATCGATTTCAATTTCCGGCTACCACAATCAGCCCTAACACCGGCACACCCTTTTCGGTGCGAGTAGAGGCAAAATCGAGGCTGATCAGCTTCAGTCCGGCAGCGGCCAAAGCCGCCCGCACATGAGCTTCACCGTGGGCGTAGCGCAAGGTTTCGCGCAGGAGAACGCCGTCGCCCGCATGCGTTTCAACGCTGAAGGCGAGTTGGCCTGACGACGCCAGCACCTGCGCGATTGCCTTGAGCACCGACGTGAGGTCGTCGAGATACATGAATACATCAGCGGCGAGCACGAGATGGTAGCCCGCCTTGATCTCTGCCTCGCTACTGAGAAAAGCCAGTACTTCGCTTTCGATCAATCGATCGTAAAGCCCCTTCCCACGCGCCTGCATCAACATGGCGGGCGAGAGATCGACGCCCCCCATCCAATCGCTAAATTGCCGGAACGGAAGTGCCGCCAGACCAGTGCCACAACCGAGATCGAGCACTGAGCCGAATTTCATTCGTCGTACAGCATGCACGGCTTCAACAGCATGGAACAGCAGTTC
>DASWAK010000371.1:0-13783 GCA_036391175.1 Pseudolabrys sp. | reverse complement strand
CGCCCGTGTTGCTTGCCAATGGAAGGCGAAGCCAAGAATGAGCACGACAAATCCAGTGGTGGCCGACAAGGTGACAGTGAGCGTCGTGAGTGAGCGCCACGTAGCAAGGGCCGCTTCCCGCGATTGAACCACCGCGAGCTGACCAAACGGGGCGCTGAGCATGCGTACGGTTGCCAGCGCTCGCGTGTCGCCGGGCAGGGTGATTTCCATGACGCCAGCGCCGGCGCCGAAAGTTGTCAGCGGTTGTGTCGACCCCAGCAGGTCGATTAGCCGGCGGCCGATTGTTGCGTCGCTGGCTGGTGTCGCAGCTATAACTATGCCGTCGAAATTGGTCAGAACGAAGTGCCGGCCAGCAGACATCGCCCAGGATGGCAGCGCCCGCGCGAGCACCAGCTGCGGTTGTTCGGCGGCATCAACAGGCTGCTTAAGCGGCAGTTGAAGACGTTCGGCAGCAAGGTCGGCAACCGCCTCAAGCGACACGACGTTGTTGGCAAGGGTCTGCCGGCGGTGGTCAAGCACCTGCACGAGAGCGCCGACGCAGATAGTGGCGAGGAAGGCGATGATAAGTACTGGAACGGCGCGGCGCAGCAGGGGTTCGGCGTTCAGCAGCCGTCGATACGCCGGCTTGGCGATCGATTGCGCGAGGCCCTTGATAGAATCAGGATGTGCAGACGCACTCGCCGCACCGGCGCGCGCCATAGACGGCCTCCGTTCGAATTTTCCTCTGTCACCCTCGAGACGGAAGGATGTGCCGCATCGCTTTCCGAATCACTTGTCGATTGGAATCGATGAACGCTGATTTGTCGAGAGTCCGAAGAGTCAAATATTTAAAAAATGTTACCCACGGCTAGTTTTGGAATAAAAAGTACCGCTGCCTTCGATCTACGGCGCAGCCAGCGCGCGTTCGACGATGTCGGCCAAATCGCGGGAAAGGCCTGGCGCCGCCTTGATGCGCTTCAAGGCGGCTTCCGCCCTCGCGCGGCGGCCGCTTTCGAGCGTGCGCCAGGTGCGAAATGCTGTGGCCAGCCGGGCTGAAATCTGCGGGTTTTTCGGGTCGAGGGCGAGCACGATGTCGGCGACGAAGTCATAGCCGAGCCCGTCAGCGCGGTTGAATTGGGTGACGTTTCCTTGCGCGAACGCGCCGATCAGCGCGCGCACACGGTTTGGATTGGCGAGCGAGAATGCGGGGTGGGCAGTCAGATTGCGCACGCTTTCGAGCGTATTTGGCTGTGGGATGGTGGCCTGTAGTGAAAACCACTTGTCCACCACCAGTGCGTCCGAAGCGTAGCGCGCATAAAAATCGGCGAGGGCTTGCTTGCGCTCGGGTACATCGTGCAGCGATAGGGTTGCGAGCGCCGCCAAGCGATCGGTCATGTTGTCAGCGGTTGCGTATTGCCGTGACGCGCGGGCAATGTCGACGGGATTGCCCGTGGCCGCAAGCAAGTCGATTGCGACATTGCGCAAGGCACGGCGACCGGCACTCCTGGCGTCTGGCGAATATCCGCCGGATAAGGCCATTCGGTCGTAAAGCGTGGAAAGTGCCGGGCGAAGCTGATTGCCGATTGTCGCGCGTAGCGCGGCGCGCGCCCGAAAGATTGCATCAGGGTCGATGTCACGTCCGATTTCTCGTGCGATATCGCCTTCGCCGGGGGGAACCAACGCAAGCGCAATGAATGCGGGCTCCAGGGCGGGGTCCTCGAGAATGGTGGCCAGCGCCAACATCAGTTGGTCGTCGCGGCGCGTCGATCGACCCGAGCGCAAGGCCTCCACATTGTCAATGAGCAGGCGCATCGAAATCGTTTGCAGCGCCTGCCAGCGGTTGAACGGGTCACCATCGTGTGCAGCCAGAAAGGCGAGGTCGCTGGCATTGAGATCGGTAACCAGCTTGATCGGCGCCGAGAAACCGCGATTTATCGACAATACAGGCCGCTCTGCAATGCCGGTGAATTCGAATATCGTTGCCTGTTCACTTATCACTACAACATCGCTCTCAATCGGCTCACCGTTCGACAGCTTGAGTGGCAGATCACGTCCGTTCTTGCCCACGAGGCCTAGCGCCAGAGGGATCACCATCGGTTCCTTGATTGGCTGTCCCGGTGTCGGCGGCACGACTTGCTTGCATTCAAGTATGTAGGTCTTGCGCGTCGCGTCGAATTTGCCATGGATCGTGACTTCCGGCGTGCCTGCTTGGCTATACCAGCGCATAAATTGCGTCAGTTCGCGTCCGCTGGCGTCAGCGAAACACTGGATGAACTGTTCAACAGTGGCGGCTTCGCCATCGTGGCGCGCGAAATAGAGATCCATGCCGGCACGGAATTTGGCGCGTCCGATCAACGTCTGCACCATCCGCACCAGCTCAGCGCCTTTCTCGTATATGGTCGTAGTGTAGAAGTTATTGATTTCCTTGTATGTCTCCGGGCGGACCGAATGCGCCAAGGGGCCGGCGTCCTCGACGAACTGCGTCGCGCGAAGACTGCGCACGTCGGCGATACGCTTCACCGGCCGCGAGCGCATGTCGGAAGAAAACTCCTGATCGCGGAAAACAGTGAGACCTTCTTTTAGACAAAGTTGAAACCAGTCGCGACAGGTGATGCGATTGCCGGTCCAGTTATGGAAATATTCATGTGCGATCACTGCTTCGATGTGCGCAAAATCGGCGTCGGTCGCGGTATCGGCGCTGGCTAGCACGTATTTGTCGTTAAAGACGTTCAAACCCTTATTTTCCATCGCGCCCATGTTGAAGTCCGACACGGCAACAATCATGAAGGTGTCGAGATCGTATTCGCGGCCGAAAACTTCTTCATCCCAGCGCATGGCACGTTTGAGCGAATCCATTGCATAGGCGCAGCGGTGCTGCTTGCCGTGTTCGACATAGATGCGCAATGTCACATTGCGCCCCGATGCGGTGACAAAGCGCTCTTCGACGCAAGCGAGGTCGCCGCCGACTAACGCAAAAAGATAGGACGGCTTGGGATGCGGATCATGCCAGACCGCGAAATGGCGTCCACCGCAAGCCTCTCCGCTCTCGACGAGATTGCCATTCGCCAGCAGCACGGGCGCTTCTGTTTTTCCTGCCTCGATGCGCGTGGTGTAGACCGCCATAACGTCGGGCCGGTCGGGAAAGTAAGTAATGCGGCGGAAGCCCTCGGCCTCGCATTGGGTGCAATAAGTACCGCTCGAACAGTAGAGGCCGGAAAGCTGTGTGTTAGCGGATGGATCGATAACAGTTTCGACTTCTAGCTTGAATGGCCCGTTCGGCGGCTGCGGAATGGTGAGATTGTCGGGCGTCGCGACATAGCTATCGGCGGGCAAGGTAGCTCCGTCGATTCTAATCGAGACCAGCGACAGTCCGTCGCCATCCAGTACGAGTGGGGCCGCCACGCTTTTGGGGTTTGGTCTGAGCGCTAGCGTTGCGCGGATCTTGGTTTTGCTCGGATCCAACGAAACATCGAGTGAAACGGTCTCTACCAGCCAGTCGGGCGGACGGTAGTCTTTCAGGCGGATGGGCTGGGCGATATCGGTGCGCATAGCTTTTGATCTAGGATGTCCGGGCGGCAATTGGAAGAAAGAATGATGCAGACCATGCATGCCATGGTGCTCGATCGACCTCGCGCGCCACTTATCATGCGCGAGCGTCCGCTTCCCGCTCCAGGTCTCGGCGAGATTGTGGTGGCTGTGACAGCCTGCGGCGTTTGCCGCACCGATCTGCATGTGGTCGATGGGGAACTGCCGCATCCGACGCTACCAATAGTGCCCGGCCACGAGATTGTCGGTCGTGTGACGGCGGTCGCGGCGGGCGTGAGCGGTTTTTCGATAGGGGATCGCGTCGGCGTGCCATGGTTGGGTGGCACATGCGGGTCCTGCCCGTATTGCCGCAGCGGTCGCGAAAATCTGTGCGACACGCCGATATTCACCGGTTATACGCGCGACGGTGGTTTCGCAAACCATGTGATCGCCGATGCGCGCTTTAGTTTTCCGCTCGGCGAAGAGGGTAAGGACGCGGAGATCGCACCGTGGCTCTGCGCCGGGCTGATCGGCTGGCGCAGCTATCGTATGGCGGGCGAGGGCGAGACGCTCGGTCTCTACGGTTTCGGCGCGGCCGCGCACATCTTGGCGCAGGTCGCAAAATGGCAGGGACGGCGCGTGTTCGTGTTCACCCGCAAGGGAGATCATCCGGCGCAGGGATTCGCCCGCTCGCTTGGGGCAGTGTGGGCGGGCGATTCTGAAGAACTGCCGCCCGAGCCACTCGATGCCGCGATTATCTTCGCGCCGGTTGGGGCGTTGGTGCCGGCTGCCCTCAGGGCGGTGAAGAGAGGTGGACGCGTAGTCTGCGGCGGTATCCACATGTCAGACATTCCGAGCTTTCCCTACGCGCTGCTGTGGGAAGAGCGACAGTTAGTGTCGGTGGCTAATCTCACGCGGGCCGATGCGCGTGCGTTTCTCGAGATCGCACCCAAGGCTGGCGTAAAGTGCGAGATCACGCGCTATCCGCTTGCGCGCGCCAACGAAGCGTTATCCGATCTGCGCGATGGCCGCTTGCAAGGCGCGGCAGTTCTCATTCCCTAGGGCATAAAATCAGCGCATCGGCTCGGCGTGGCCGATCACGCGCTTGATCGATGGCGATTGCTGTTTCAACTCGCGCTCGAGCGCGTCGACATTCTCGTGTACGCTCTGCACGCTTAACTGAGGGTCGACGCGGCAGTGAAAATTGACGATTTCGCCCTCATCGGTCTCTCGCACGCGCACATCGTGCACATCGTGAATGCTGCGGCTCCCGGCTGCCAGCTCCGATAGTGCGATTGAAACCGCTTTGACCCGCTCGGGAAGCGCCTCGCGTCCGGAGGCATCCTGCGGCTGCAGCGGTTCGATGTGTGTCTCTACCTCGACGCCGGGGCCGAGCTCGGCCGCAATCGCGTCTTCCAGGGCGTCCGCCATGTCGTGCGCAGATCGTAGAGAAAGCTTGCCGTCCACCTCGAGGTCGAGCGACACCGCCAGCTTATCCCTAAGTTCATGGACCGTGACATGGTGCACCGCGAGAGCGCGGTTGCGCGCAATAACCATGACACGATCAAGAACGGTTTCATTATTGAGTGCAACCGGATCGGTGGTGACCACAGGCTCAGCGCCCGGCATCTGCTGACGGAGCGCATTTCCGATCGCGTCTTTGATCGCGCTTACGCGATCGAGTGGCAGAGTACGGCTTACGGCGACCGTGAGGTCGATAAAAGTCTGCTCGCCGACCGCGCGCGCGCGTACCTGTCCGACACGGACCACGCCCGCCACGCGCGCGGCAATAGCGGTTATTTTTTCTGCCGCACCGGGTGGTGCGGTATCGGTGAGTGCATCGATGGTGCGCTTGCCAAGCCGCCAGCCGGCGATGCAGACCAGCACCGCCACTACCAGCGCCGCCACCGAATCCGCCCATGCCAGCCTGTAATACACGCCAACAAGACCAATCAGTACGGCCACGGAAGACCATAGGTCAGATGAAAAATGCAGCGCGTCGGCCTCGAGCGCATGGCTTGAGGTTTTTTCCGCGGTGTGCGACAGCGCCCGGGCACGGAAGAAGTCGACGACAATTGATACTACGATTACGCCGAACGCCCACGCGGTCGCCTCGACGACGTGCGCTTCGTGTTCAATCAGGCGCTTGACCGCTTCCCAAATCACTACGCCGGATAGCAGAAATAGCAGTGCCGTTTCGGCAAGCGCAGAGACTGCTTCCACCTTGCCATGGCCGTAATGATGTTCTTCATCGGCCGGTTTGCCGGAAATACGCACCGCGATATAGGTCATGACGGTGGCGCCGAGGTCGATCAGCGAATGGCCGGCTTCCGACAGGATCGCCAGCGAGCCTGTGGCAAACCCGACGAGTGCCTTGGCAACAGTTAGACCGGCGGAAGCCGCAATCGAGGAGAGGGCAACTTGTTCTTTTTCGGTCTGCATGCAGCGCCGATCTACCCTAGCCTGCGGTGAATTTCGAGGACCACTGGCAACCCAGCTCTGACGGCGTAATCGGCACTCCGCCCGCCGCTGCCGAGCGGGTGACCGCGTCGAGGATGCTGATATTGGCGAGTAATTGCTCGGTCGTGAAGCGATAAGGCGCGCGGCCCTCGACCGCGTCGGCCCAGGCCTCGAAATTCATGCGCACGGTATTGGCATGTTCGTAGTTTCGCGTCTGCCGGGTGCTACATCGGTCTTTACGGGCGTTGCCATGACATTAGCCTTCGGGCGTCAAATGCAGGGTCGGATATAGGGCCGGTTCACATCCCACAACTCATCGAGCAGCTTAACCGCAGCCGATGCGGAATTTACCACCGGATCGATCAACAGCGCCTGCAAGGCGATCTGCTTGGATCCGTGCATGGCAGCCTCGACAGCGAGCTGTTGAACGCTCACTTGCGTATAGAGCAGTTTCGCAATCGCATCGGGCAGCGGGCCGAGTGAAATCGGGTGAATTCCGCCAGCGTCCACCATCACTGGTATTTCGACCGCCGCGTCAGCCGGTAAATTTGGGATAGCGCCGCGGTTGAGGACAATGCCGGATTCCAGGATGCGCTTCTTGTTATGAAGGACCCCTCCGATCACGGCGCCGCCGCGCTCGCCCGACGGCGTCAACCAATCTGGTGGTAAGGCTCCGCCGGCAAGCACTCGATCGAGCGTCCTAGCAAAGTCCGCGCGTTGGCGCTCGTCGGCATCGAAATCGTAGCCGTGTTCGCCGCCTTCCCAACCGTAGGCGAGGTATTCTCCGAGGTGATCATCGCTGCAGGTCATCCAGTAGCCGAAGGCTCGGAGCAACCTTCGTGTGAGCGGAGCGAACGCGGGGTCAAAGTCCTTCTCTTTGACGTGTAGCAGCGGGTAAAGGTCTTCACCGGTCGCACGGTGGCGAATTTGCATCAGGCATTGCGAATGATTGAGACCCGCGCCCAATACGGCGACCTCGTCCGCAGGCAGGCTGAGGATGCGTGCGACGTCATTCTGGGCCATGAAAATGCCGTGACAAAGACCAAGCGCGGCGATCGGGCTGTATTTGCCGAGCGCGAGGATGATGCGGCTCTCCGGATTTGAGAAATTGATGAACAGGGCTTTCGGGCACTGTTCCTGCATCTCGCGCACGATATCGAACACAAGCGGCAAAGTTCGCAGTGTGAAGAACAACCCGCCCGGTCCGCCATTCTCGCCGAGCGTATGACGGATGCCGTATCTACGAGGAACTTCCCAATCGAGTTTCCAAAGCCGGTTGCGGTCGATCGCCGTTGCATTGACGACGAATCCTGCGCCTTTTAAAGCGGAGCGGCGATCCGTGGTCTGCTCAACAATCAGGCCGGCGCCGGATTTGTTGTTTAGAAGCTTGGCAAGCGCAGTGACTTTCACCAGCGTTTCCGGATTTCGACCAACCAGGGTGAGCGTGGAGCCACGCAATTCATCGCTACTGAAGATATCGCGTAGCATGCTCAGGCCAAACGACATGCTGGTCGCACCGAGAAAAACGATCTTGGTCTGATTAGCCATTGCCGTTTCCCTGCTGTCCATCACGCGACTGGCGCTGTCGAGGCGTGCAATGCTTCCGCCTCGGCATTTACCGATGTCATGGCTTGAGTAAGTTCTTCGTAGACATCGTCGGTAATCGACACCATTCCAAAATTTGAATTCTCGCCATCGAAGCGCCCCTCCGCCGGCTGATCGGCGTGCTCGAACCAGTGAAACCCGACAATCGCCGGATTGCGCAGGGCTGAGGTGGCGTAGCTCCGGAATGAGGCGGCCCGCTCGACCTGCGTTGCGACTACGGGTCCAGCGCCGTTGGTATTCGGCAGTCCAGAATCGGCACTGCGAAACGAGAATTCACTAACGAGACAGGGTTTGCCCGTGGCTACATAGGGCTCTATCACCAAGCTCGCATCGGGATCGTAGCAATTGAGCGAGATAACGTCCGTATGACGTGCGGCGGCCTCGATCACGCCAGATGACGGAACACAAGCAAAGCGGCAGCCGAGCACAAGATGATGAGGATCGGCTGCTTTGATCGCCGCGATGGTCATATCAAAATAGCGCTCCCCTGCCAGCGCCGCAAATTCATCGCAGTCGGCGAAGAAAGCCGCACGGGCCGGATCGGTGCGGTTAGCGGCAACCTCCTCACGCGCGTCGCGTTGATAAATAGGATTTCTTCGGTGAGGCGGTTCGATGCGCGTCTGCGTGTGCAACGCATCCCAGGATTGCACCGGCGTGCGCCAGATGGTGTTGAAATTCTCGAAATCGGGATAGCGTCCGCGCAGCCACGTGAGAGCAGCAGTACGGCCCGGAGTCGTCGGCCGTAAGCCGAGAAATAGGATCAATAATTCATCAAGACCGCGCCAATCCGGTCCCCAGCGTAGTTCATTGTCGATGAACCAGCCGAGGATGTTTTGATCATTACGTCGCCCTTTGCACAATCCGAGCGCTCGGCCGCGAACATGGCGATCAAAGTCCGCGTCGAAGACATCCGGGAAATCCTGCCAAGGCTTACTTTTCGTCACGTCGTTTTTGGCCCACGCGAAGGACATGCCGAGATCGAGATTGGGCGCCACCGCAAGTGGTGCGGAGCACGCATTCGCGACCGTTTCGTCCGACCATGTGCCCAGCGTATTGAAACCCCAGCCCGTAAGCCGCGCGGCGACGGCGGCGCGCCACGCGGCCTGGCTGCCATATTTGCGCTGGCAGGCTTCCGCATATGGGATGCGCTCGCTGTTTTGAATCTGGTCCTGATCGAATCGAACGGTATTAACGCCCTTCGACAGGAAGCGGCCGCCGTCGGGGTCTATGAGCCAGAAAACGGCGTCGCGCTGCGCAATTCGAAAGTACCTCCCCGGCCGAAAATAACCGTCGGCCACACCGCCCCATCGGGTTCTTGGCACTTGAGCTAGCATCGACAAACCGAATTTAATGTAAGCAAAAGACTAATGGTAACGTGGCACAATGTATTGATTTGCCTCAACAAAGCGCCGCGGTCGCGATTTAGCCTAGACAAGTAAAAACAAGGGAGGGGTGTGCAGTGGTTTTGGGCGATGACGGCGGCGATAGTCTCGAACGAATTCGCACCCCCCAATCCTTCCCGATTGGGCAGCTACGACGCGATTTCATCTGGGGCGTGTCGACCTCGAGCTTTCAGATCGAGGGCGCAACGCGCGAGGACGGTCGTGGCCCTAGCGTATGGGATACTTACGCGCAAACAGGCGCAGTCGCCAACCACGATACCGGCGACGTGGCTTGCGATCACTATCATCGTTATCCGGAAGATATCGCGCTAATGCAGCAGCTTGGCATACAGGCTTATCGTTTTTCGGTTGCCTGGCCGCGCGTGCTTCCGCAGGGACGCGGCATGCCAAACGAGCCCGGCCTGGCATTCTATGACCGGCTGATCGACACGATTCTCTCTGCCGGTATCGAGCCTTGGCTCTGCCTCTATCACTGGGATCTGCCGCAGGCACTCGACGACCTTGGCGGCTGGACAACGCGAGACAGCGTTGCATGGTTTGCCGATTACGCCATGCTGGTGGCGGAGCGCTATGGCGATCGCGTCAAACGCTTCGCCACCTTCAACGAACCGTCGATATTCACCCTGTTCGGTCTCGGGTTCGGCCAGGGCAAGCGTGCCGCATCGAGCGCAGACACGCTGTACCGTGGCATCCACCACGTGAATCTCGCACATGGCGCAGCGGTCGATATTGTGCGCGCGCGTGTGGCGGGCGGTTTGATTGGCGCTATCCACAACTACCAGCCATGTCTAGCGTCAACGCCGAACGATACTCAAGCGACAGAATACTGCGACGCCTATTGGAATAAGGCTTTTCCAGACCCGCAATGCCTGGGCGTGTATCCCGAACAGATAGAGGCGGTAATTGAGGCGCACATACAAGCGGGTGATCTCGCGCGCATCTGCCGTCCGGTGGACTGGTTCGGCCTTAATCATTACAGCCCGGTGTTCGTGAAAGCCGATCCCGATACTGTGCTCGGCTTTGGCTTTGGCGATAGACCCGCGGAAATCCCGCTCACGCCGAATGGTTGGCCGATCATGCCGCATTCATTTCGCGAAACCTTGCAGGATGTCTCGAAGCGTTACGGCTTGCCTGTCTATGTGCTCGAAAACGGTTTCGGTGGAAACGACAAGCCAGACGGTGCCGGCGCAGTAATCGACAATGATCGCATCGCCTATCTGCGCGCCTATATCGGCGCGATGAACGATGCGGCAGCCGCTGGTGCCGACATTCGCGGCTATTTCGTCTGGTCCCTGCTCGACAATCTCGAATGGGACCAAGGTTACGGCGTGCGCTTTGGACTGGCCTATGTTGATTATTCGACGCAAAGGCGCATTCCCAAGGCCTCGTTTGAATGGTACGGCAACCTTATTAGGGCGGCGCGTAACAGATGACTCAGTTTTCGGTAGGGCCGGCGGCGGGAGCGGATAAATCGGGCAGTATTGTGCTAGCCGATGTCGGCGGCACCAATGCGCGATTTGCCGTGCTCACGGGTGCCGCGCTCGGCCGCGTCGAACACCTAGCGGTCGCCGATTATAAGAATTTCGTCGATGCACTGGCGACGTTTATGTCACATCAAAAGGATAGCGGCGCGCTCCGGCACGCGCTCTTCGGGGTGGCCGGAGTGGTTGAAGGAGGGCGTTGCGCGCTCACCAATAATCCCTGGATTGTCGATGCCTATGAGTTGCGCGCTCGTTTCGGTTTTGCCGACGTCCACATCATCAACGATTTCGAGGCGATCGCGTGGTCCCTGCCGCATTTCACGTCGAAAGATCTCCATAAACTTGGGGGACTCGAAGGGAGGTTGAACACCCCGATGCTGGCGCTTGGTCCGGGCACCGGTTTCGGCGTGGCCGCCTATGTGCCATACGAGCAGGGGGGCTTTGTGCTGCGAACTGAAGGTGGCCATAGCACGATGCCGAGCGGTTCGGCGCGCGAGGACGCAATCATCGAAAAGTTGAGGCAGCACTTTGGGCACGTGTCGGCGGAGCGAGTCTTATCCGGGCGCGGTCTGGAAAATCTTTACCGCGCGATTGCGTCACTCGATTCTCTGAGCGTGCCGGAACGCAGCGCAGCTGAAATCACGCAAGCCGGATTGGCGGGGCATTGTGCGGCGAGTCGCGCCGCAATCGACACATTTTGCGCGATGCTGGGCGAGGTCGCCGGTAATCTCGTGCTCGGCATCGGTGCGCAAGGCGGTGCCTTCGTCGCCGGCAGCATCGCGCTTCATCTGCGCGATTATCTCCCTCGGTCGCAGTTTCGTGCACGCTTCGAAGCGAAGGGGCGGATGAGCCCCTACGTGTCGGCGATCCCCGTCTATCTGATCCTGCACGATGATCCAGCTTTTGTCGGCCTGCGGTCATTTGCCGTGCAGCACGCGTGGATTTCTTAAATCCGTTTGGAATTACGATTTGCGGCCGCCGGGCTTTCCGTCCGTTCTTTCGCTTCGAGCTCGTCGAGCGCAAGCAGCAAAGTTGCAACGCGGTGGGCCGAGGATCGCCAATCGGCCAGACGCTGATAATTGTCGACGACCCAGTTGAACGCGCCTTGTACGACAACGAATGCCGCCGCCGATTGCGTGAGCTCGCCGAGTGACATAGCTCCGCTGAGGTATTTCGGCGCGCACAGAATCCAGGCAACTACCGGCGCGAAGAGAAAATTTCCGTGCGACACCAACGTGGTGCGAACAAGTTGCCAGCAGAATTCGCGCCACCATAAGAGGACAGCTTGGAGTTTAAGCTGCAAGGTCTGCCGCTTGCTTCCGTCGATTGGTTTTAGATTCCCCACTTCGGCTTCCTGCCGAAATGCGTCCACCGCAGCACGAAATTCAGCCTCGGCCTGATTGGTGCGCTCGATGACACTGGTCAGGTGATGGCCAAAGAAGATCATGAGACTGGATACCATTCCCGAATAAATGATGACGCCAAAGACTAAATAGCCGGGGACCGTCACCGCAAGCCCGAAAGCGAAAATGTCGATGCTGCCACCTATCTCCCACAGCACCCCGAAAAATGTAATCGCGGTCACGATCGAGGAAAAAAACGCAAGCGCCAAGTCTATCGGCGCATCGGTTGCAATGCGTACGTCAACTGAAATGCGATATTCCGGATTTTCAGTGCCTTTGGTCAGATGATGATTGAGGTGGCGGAAGCGGTCTTTCTCGAGCCATCTCTCGATAACGTGGCGTGTCAATGCCTCTCGCCAGCCGCGCTGCGCGGTCATGCGACCCCATACCGAAGTGGCGGCGAGAAAAATACTCGCGGCGGCAAGCGGCACGAACAATCGCGCTTGCGCCCAAACCGCGGCTGCGTCCTTGCGTTCGAGCGCATCAAAGAAGTGCCGATTCCACAGATTGAGTGCGACTTGCAGTAATAATTGCAGCAGGACTACAACGATTAGGAAGCCGCCCAGCGCAGCGACCCACGCCCGCTGGGTTTGCCACGACTGTGAAGCAGATTGCCAGAAACGCGCCAAGAGGTGCTTCTGGTCGAGAATCAAAGAGATTTGGTGAAAGGGGCGCATGCTCTATAGACCGCGCGAATACTAGGCGGACACCTGATCAATGTGCGATTCGTCTGTGCGTTTCTGCACGCGTCTGACATCGAACAAATCCAGTGATTTTAGATTCGCAGAATCTTTACACATCTACTCACCGCTGCTAGTTCCTGATTCTAGCCTTGGGCACGGCCTTGGTAAAGCCGACTGACTCACTGTGACGGACACACTGACATTCACATGGCACGCAACGGCATCGAGATTCTAACGTGGGCCAACGTGAAGAACGCCAAGCCCGGGTTGCACAGCGACGGCGCGAATCTTTATCTGCGCGTGAGCAAGGGCAAGAACGGCAATCTGCGCAAAAGTTGGATTTTCCGATACGAGCTTGCTGGCAACAAGCCGCGTGACATGGGCTTAGGCAGCTTCGACACCTATTCCTTAGACGATGTACGCGAGCTGGCGCGTGGCTACCGTAAACTGCTTCGGGAAGGCGTCGACCCGATTGAACAGCGCGAACGGGACCGAACGAAGACTGCGACTGAAGCCGCTGCAATGAAGCCAAAGCCGACGTTCGACAAATACGCGGCAGACTATATTAAGGCGCACGAGCGCAAGTGGACGAATCGAACTCATGCCAAGCAGTGGCGATCTACGCTGGCAATGTTCGCCTCGCCCGTAATCGGCTCAATGCCGGTGGACACGATCTCCACTGCGCATCTAATCAAAGTGCTGCAGCCGATTTGGTACACGCGGACGGTAACGGCAGCGCGTGTGCGCCAACGAATCGAATCCGTCCTCGATTTCGCCAAGGTGAGTGGCGACCGCGACGGCGAAAACCCCGCCCGTTGGCGTGGTCATCTCGACAAGTTATTACCCGCGAAATCTGAATTGAAAACCGTCACGCAACATCCAGCCTTACCCTATGTCGAAATCGGCGCGTTCATGGAGAAATTGCGCCAGCGCGAGAGTATGACCAGATTAGCGCTTGAATTTTGCATATTAACCGCCGCTCGCACGGGTGAAGTCATAGGCGCGAGTTGGCAGGAAATCGATTTGAACGCGAAAACGTGGGTGATTCCGAAAGCAAGGATGAAAGCCCGTCGCGATCACCGCGTGCCTCTCAGCGATGCTGCTGTGATTGTGCTGCGCAAGCTACAGGCGATGACGCAATGCCAGCCGGACATTGTTTTCTACAATGATATCTACGCCCGTAGGTTCAGCATCAATGCGCTGCACGGGCTGCTGAGGTCCCTCGGTCGCGGTCTCACGACGCA
>DASWAK010000370.1:0-2204 GCA_036391175.1 Pseudolabrys sp. | reverse complement strand
GGGGCTCGGTGAAGGACCGCGCCGGCCGGCAGATGATCCTTGAGGCGGAAAAGCGCGGCGAGTTGCGCCCGGGCGGCCTCGTCGTCGAGGCAACCGCGGGCAACACCGGCATCGGCCTTGCGCTCGTCGCCAATGCGCGGGGATATCGCACGCTGATCGTCATTCCCGAGACGCAAAGCCAGGAAAAAAAGGACATGCTGCGGCTGTGCGGGGCGGAACTGGTGGAAGTTCCCGCTGCCCCGTATTCCAATCCGAACAACTACCAGCACGTCGGGCGGCGCCTGGCCGAACAATTAAAAAAAACCGAGAAGAACGGCGTCATCTTCGCCGACCAGTGGAACAATCTCGACAACCGCAAGGCTCACTACGTCTCGACCGGTCCGGAAATCTGGGAGGAGTGCAACGGACACATCGACGGCTTCATTTGCGCCATCGGTACCGGCGGGACGATCGCAGGCGCCTCAAGTTTTTTGCGCGAAAAGAATAAGAGCATCACAATCGGTATTGCCGATCCACGGGGCGCGGCAATGTATCATTTGTTCAAAGATGGCCAGGCGAAAGCAACCGAAGGCGGCTCTATTACCGAAGGTATTGGGCTCGGCCGCGTGACACCGATCATCGACGGCATAAAAGTCGACAAGGCCTACCTCATTCCCGACGAAGAGGCGCTGCCTCTCATTTTCGATCTGCTCGAACACGAAGGTCTCTGCCTCGGTGGCTCCTCCGGCATCAACATTGCCGGCGCGATCCGATTGGCAAAGGACCTAGGTCCAAGCAAGACAATCATTACGATCCTCTGCGATTCCGGGACACGCTATCGGTCGAAACTGTTCAATCCGGAGTTTTTGCGCTCAAAGAAGTTGCCGGTGCCGGATTGGATTGACCGCAAATCAGACATCAAACCGCCATTCGAAAAGACCTGACAATGCCGACTGACTGTCTGTTCCGCGACGATTCGTATCTCAAGAGCAGCGCAGCGCGTGTCGTTTCCTTGACCGAACGAGGTGGCATCGTGCTCGACCGCACAATCTTCTATGCGACCTCGGGCGGACAGCCAGGCGACACCGGTGCGTTGACGACAGAGAATGGTTTGTACGTTCCGATCGAGACGGCTATTTATACTGATGCCGCCAAGAGCGAAATTGCCCATGTACCGGCGGCCGGCGCTCCGACGCTCAAAGTCGGTGATGCAGTCACCGCCGTGATCGACTGGGATAAACGCTATGCACGCATGCGCATGCACACGGCGCTGCACCTCCTCTCCGCGGTGCTGCCCTACGCTGTGACTGGCGGCTCGGTCGGCGACATTGAAAGCCGCCTCGATTTCGACATTCCGGAAGCCGGGCTCGACAAGGACGCCATCACCGCAAAAGTTGCTGAAATGATTGCTGCCAATGCTTCGGTGAGCAGCCGCTGGATCACCGACGCCGAGCTCGATGCCAACCCGGGCCTGGTCAAGACCATGTCGGTGAAACCACCAATTGGCACGGGCCGCGTGCGGTTGATTGAAATCGCCGGCCTCGATTTGCAACCCTGCGGCGGCACCCATGTGCGCGCCACCGGCGAAATCGGTGCCGCTCGCGTCACGCAGATCGAAAAGAAGGGCAAACAAAACCGCCGCGTGCGGCTCGCCCTGGCCTAGTTGCCCTCAAGGAACGATTGGGCGATGGTGCGCATTGATATTACCGATCAGCCACATCCATGAACGCAGCAAACCCCGCAAGCCGCTGGCTCAAGTCAACCAAATGGCTCGCCAGCCAACTTGGCAAAAAAGACGTCGCTATCGTCGACGGTTCTTACTATCTTCCGACGCAGAAGCGCGACGCCAAGGCGGAATATCTCGCCGCGCATATTCCGAGCGCGGTGTTCTTCGACATCAACGCGGTCGCCGACCATTCCACCGACTTGCCGCATATGCTGCCCGGACCTGACCAATTCGGCGAAGCGGCCGGCGCTCTCGGCATCGCTGAGAGCGACACCATCGTCATCTATGACAGTAGCGGGTTCTTTTCTGCGCCGCGCGTGTGGTGGACGTTCCAAATTTTCGGTGCGCGCAATGTATTTATTCTCGATGGCGGCCTGCCGGCCTGGAAACAGGAAGGGCGCCCAACCGAGGCCGGCGACGTGAAGCGGCCGACACGTAAATTCAATGCCAGCATGGACACCGGCGCAGTTGCGATGCTCACCGACGTGCGGATGGCGCT
>DASWAK010000369.1:0-16675 GCA_036391175.1 Pseudolabrys sp. | reverse complement strand
AGGGACCGTGCGGAAAAGTCCGAGTACGTGGCGGGTGATGGCGTGCAGCCGCACGCCTCTGTCCAATTCGCGCTCGATATAGGGAATCAGTGCCAACGCAGCGTCGTGCAGTCGCGCAAATGGCGCGGGCGCATCAAAGATTAGCGGATCAACATCAAGCAGCCGCCACGGCTCCTGGTATGCCGCCCTCCCCATCATCACACCGTCCAAGGCATCAAGTTCGACTTGCGCCTGATCAACAGTGGCAATGCCGCCGTTAAGCACGATCTCAAGCTGCGGATACGCCGCTTTCAGCCGACGAACGAGGCCATAATCGAGTGGCGGCACCTCGCGATTTTCACGCGGAGACAATCCATTGAGCCAAGCCTTGCGTGCATGCACGATCAGCGCGTCAACCCCGGCCGTCTTGACTGAGTTTGTGAAAGCAAACAGCGCTTCGTCCGGATTCTGTTGGTCGATTCCTATCCGACACTTGACCGTCACTGGGACTTTGACGGCTGCCCTCATGGCGCCAACACAGTCGCCGACCAGCGATGGCTCGGCCATCAGGCAAGCGCCGAAGCGGCCTTCCTGCACCCGGTCCGAAGGGCAGCCGACATTAAGATTGATCTCGTCGTAGCCAAAGTCCTCTCCGATGCGCGCCGATTGCGCAAGCGCTCCAGGATCACATCCGCCAAGCTGTAGCGCGACCGGATGCTCGAACGGATCAAAGCTAAGCAACCGCACGCGATCGCCATGCAGCACCGCGCCAGTGGTGAGCATTTCGGTGTAGATTAGCGCCCGCCGCGTTAGCAGCCGATGGAAGAACCGGCAATGACGGTCCGTCCATTCCATCATTGGCGCAATACAAAACCGTCTTGCGAAGGCTGACATATTTTTAATGTTCGCGTCCTTTTAAGACGGATTTTTGAGGTGTCGCAATCCTGTTCAGGCAAAGAGAGTAGCGAACGGAAAGGTCTCAAGCTGAGTTAGGAGCGCGCAAGCTTGCCTATTGCGCAGCGGCAGCAGCATGACCGACATGACGCCGCCCGGCGATCATTTGAATTCTCGAGATAACGCCGGCGTGCAGGCGATTGCTCTTCTCAACATTGAGATGATTGATATCGGCGGCCCCATTGAGGTTGACGTTAGAAATAGTTCCCCTGAAGCCGGGACCCCTCGTGACCAGGGTATTGCCCGTATAATAGTTGACGACCTGCGAGACATTCGACGGCGCTGTCAGGGTCATTGTCGGCCCGAAGGTCACGACCAAAGCAACTGGAGCACCGGCAGCCTTCATTTTTTCGGCCATGAAAATTGCAGCGTCTGCTCCAAGCGAATGTCCGATAATAATAATCGGGCCTTTGCCGCTTTTTTGTAAACGGGCCGCCTCGGCGGCGAGGGCTTCATAGTCGATGTGATTGTGAACAGTGGCCGTAAAGCCACGTTGAACAAGTTTTTCGTCCAGCGTATCCAACCCGGTGGAAAAGATGTTTGCCAGTCCCCTGAGCAGGTAGATATGGCCAGAAGACGCTTGCGCATTGCCGGACAAGATCGACAGGCCAAGCGCAACAAAGAATAGCAATGAGATCCGCACAGTTCCCCCCGTAAAACAATCAATGCGAGACGCGCCATATAACGTAATCTATTTATTGCATGTCGTCGCAGCTAATCAATACCAAATCAAATCATTCTGATGGGCCAATTAATTCAACCATGCTATGTCGTCGCGCGATCTGGCCGGTGTCTTGTGCCGTAGCCTCCAAACCGGTGTCGTGATCAAAAACTATCATCAACTGCTATTCAGGATACCAATGGCCAAATCAGACGCGACCTGGGATCGTTGATGACGCCCTTTATCGCCGAACTTATCTGGGCCTTCGGATGCGTGGCGTACTACGTTATCCGCTACCCGCATCAGCGTCGCTCTCGCAAGACGCCGGTAGCGAACCGCCGCGACCGCATGCGCGAACAGACGTTGATGGCGATCTCCTACAGTGGCCTGTTCGTAATTCCACTGATCTATGTGCTCACAGACCTGTTCAAATTTGCTGAGTATGCATTTTATCCGATCCAAGCCTGGACTGGGACGCTCGTTCTAGCCGCCGGGATGGCTCTGCTCCACCGCACACATCGCGATCTAGGCCGTGCTTGGTCGATCACACTCGAGATCCGTGATCAGCACACCTTGGTCACCCACGGAATCTACGAAAGGCTACGTCACCCGATGTATGCTGCATTTTGGCTGTGGGCGATCTCACAGGCGCTGCTGCTGCCAAACTGGATCGCAGGATTTTCGGGCCTCATGGGCTTCGGCACATTATTCTTTGCGCGCGTTGGGTACGAGGAACGGATGATGCTGGAAACTTTCGGTGATGATTATCGTGCTTACATGGCGCGTACATATCGGCTCATTCCAGGGATTTATTGAGCGCACCGGAAATTACTAGTGATTTCGCGCTCGAAGCCCTAGCCTCCCGTTGAGGGCTCGCCATTTCTGGTTTGATCTAGCGCGAGGTGCCCGCCTACACTTAAGTGTATGCCCTGCAATGCAAATAGGCGGGGCTTGGAGATTCAAACTCGCGAACGGCGGTGGGGCCGTGGGATGTCCATGGATATTCTTCTGTTACAAGTCGGCACGCCTGCTCCGGCACTGACTGAGAACACTGGTCGTGATGCTGCAGGCTACCGGGCGCCCAGCCCATCGACCGCGACCAATTTGGGGACCGCTTTTTTCAAAATCGCCCGTGCCCGTGCGGATCATCCGGTGGTCGCGACGAAACAAGTTATTTTCTCCTACGACTGGCTGCTCAGTGCGGCGAATTGCGTTCGCAGATGCTTGTGTGCCCGACCCGGCCACGTAGCTGGGGCCCGCGTGGCTCTGCACCTTTCAAATTCACCGGAATATCTGGCTGCGTTTTACGGCACACTCCTTGCCGACTGTGTAGTCGTGCCCCTCCCCGTCTCGCTGGAAGCACAGCGCCGGCGAAAGGTCCTCGAGTTGTGCCAGCCTGACGTATTGATCAGCCGACCCGAGGATTTCAGTTCACAGGAATGTCATTCGCCCATCGCAACATTGCGGTTGTCCGAGAGCAGCAGCGAGGAAATCTCATTCCCGCGCCGGCAAGACCGTGATCTGGCAATGCTGCTCTTTACCTCGGGTTCCATGGGCATGCCCAAAGGGGTCATGCTTAGCCACCGCAACCTATTGGCGAATGCCGACTCAATTCTGCATGAGCTGCCCATTTGCGCGGATGATCGGGCGTTGGTTGTCCTTCCGTTCTGTCATGCATTCGGCAACTCTGTTCTGCAAACTCATGTTCTGTCGGGTGCAACGCTTCTCCTCGACCGAGCCCTAACGTTCCCCTCCTTGATTGTTGAAGCGCTGCGTGAATTGAAAGCCACAAGTTTCTCTGCGGTTCCCGAAATGTATGGAATGTTGCTGAAATACGGAGGACTGGGAAATCAGTCTCTTCCGGCACTACGGTACATGGCCGTCGCCGGTGGTGAATTGCGTCACGACGTGGCGGTGAAAATCGCGGATCGCATTGCGCCGGCATCATTCCATGTCATGTATGGACAGTCAGAGGCGACTGCCCGCTTGACATCGTTGTCTCCCCAACAACTCCCTATTCGCCGCGGGTCGATCGGCAAACCGATATGGGGCGTTGAACTTGCTGTCATGGACGAAGCAAATCGCGAATTGCCGCCGGGCGCCGTCGGCATGCTCTGTGCCCGAGGCGAGAACGTAATGCTTGGCTACTGGCAGGATCCGGCAGCTACAGCCGATGTGTTGGCTGGCAACGGATGGCTGCGAACTGGTGACCTGGCTCATCGTGACGAGGAGGGATATTTCTATCTACACGGACGCGCCAACCTGCTGGTCAAGGTCCAAGGACATCGTGTCCATCCGGCGGAGATTGAGGGGGTGGTGGAAGCAGGCTTTCCCCAAACGTGTGCGGTTGCTATTCCGGTACCCCGAGGAGACGATATGCGATTCATCCTATTCCTCGCACCGCGGGATGATCAACCAATCGATGTCGCGAAGATTCGCGAGACCTGCCAGCGCGAACTCCCTGCCCATAAATTACCCCTCCATTATGAAGTGGTTGATCGTTTCCCGCTCACTTCGGGCCACAAGATAGATCGCGCCGCACTGGCTCTCCTCATCCCACGGACCCCGAGACCCGCCGCCTTGACCGCTCATGCAGACGATTCTCTACCGCAATCCCGATGATAGCTGATCGAAACCAATTGGAGGTGGACCTGGTGCAGTTCGTGCAGTCGCGAGGCACGCGTCACGCGAACATAACTTCACAAACAGACCTGCTCGAAAGCGGTCTACTGGATTCCTTGCTTCTGATGGACTTGATATTTCGCATAGAAGAACACTACGGGTTCCGATTCGACAGCGACCAAGTCAATCCTGCGAACTTCCGCACCATCATGGATATCGTCAACTTTGTGCTGGGCCAGGCGCCAGTGCCGCGACGTCAACCCGACTAACCGCAATTCAGTTTATGTTGACTCTGGAGCCCAAAAGGCGACGACCATGAAGTGGCCACTGGTTAGGCGCGCTATCCCCGACCGCCAGATCCCGCTCTACAACCGTTTTTATCTCCACGCTGCGGCCGCAAGCCAAGTCGATCCAATAATGGTCTGGGGAACAGACATTGACGCCGACGCTCTGCTGGCTTTTTTGCGTGAAAAAAATCGTAGAGGACGGGTGGTGATTACCACCGCGCACGCGCTGATTCGCGCGACAGCATTGGCTCTGGAACAATTCCCGGACATGAACGTCCGATATGTTGGACGTCGGCTATATGCCTTTCGGGACGTGAATGTTCGTATGGCATTTTTTCACCGCAGAAATGGCGACATGGATCTGCTGATGATTCGAGGTGCAAACCTAAAAAGCCTCGAGCAGATTGGTCACGAAATTTGGCAACGATTACTGCAGGCAGGGCGCGGCGAGGGAGACCGTGATCGCGACTTGGCAAGATTGCGCCGGCTCCCTGGCTTCTGGTTCCGCCAGACGTTACGATTCTACGGCTTCCTCGACCGCCATATTCGTCTGCCTACGGTGGGGCGACTCGATGCAACACGAGCAAGCTGCGTAACGGTGAACGACCTGTCATTTCCGGGGGCACCACCGATGCGTAGCTATAAACCAACGCGATTTCCCGATCCCGCCGACTCATTCAATCTGACTTTAGGACCGATAGAAAACAAAGTGATCGCTCGTTCGGACCAATTTGTATCGACCAATGTCATGCCTTTGTTCTTCCGAGCCGATCACCGACTCGTAGACGCCCAGCAAGTAGGCCGTTTCCTCGCCGCGGTACGCGACCTTTTAAGTCACCCAGAACGACTCGATTCACTCGTGGCCTCAACTAACTAATGGTGAGAACGAATGCCCCGGGGTGCTCGTTGAGCTAACTCAACAACTGTTTCAATACTAAGAGCAAACTGCGCCGTCTACCCAATGGATTGACCTCGATCAAACGCATTTAGCTCGAAAAAAGTCAGTATAACTCGCGCAAGGCCCATATCGATGAAAACAACTCCGCTGATGTTATTCTCGATGGCCGCGAGTGCCGAACTGGGTGCCGCGATTGCTGCGACCTTGCGACAGCCGCTCGCGGCGCACGAAGAACGCGACTTCGAAGATGGCGAGCACAAGGCTCGACCTCTCGATTCCGTATGCGGTGCCGACGTCTATGTCGTGCAAAGTCTTCATGGCGGGCCGGACCAGAGCGCCAACGACAAGCTTTGCAGACTCTTATTCTTCATTGGCGCGCTTAAGGATGCCGGCGCTTCCCGCGTTACAGCCATAACTCCCTATCTTTGCTACGCACGGAAAGACCGCCGCACCAAGCCGAATGACCCGGTCACTACACGCTACATCGCCGGCATGTTCGAAAGCGTCGGCACTGATTGCGTCGTCACGTTGGAAGTACACAGCCCTACCGCGTTCGAAAATGCATTCCGCTGCCGTACGGTTGCGCTTACCGGCACGCCGTTGTTTGTAGCCTATGCCAAGAAGCATTTGGCGGAAACCAAGCTGGCGGTGATATCCCCGGATGCAGGCGGTATGAAGCGAGCAGAATTGTTACGCGAAGCGCTGGAAGCCGCGCTAGATCGCCCGATCGGCAAAGGTCTCGCAGAAAAGCATCGCAGCGCCGGCGTCGTTTCAGGAACACTGTTCGCAGGCGATGTGGCGGGCACCACCACGCTGATCATCGACGATTTGATCAGTACCGGCGGCACGTTGTTGCGCACGGCCCGTTCGGCGCGCACTGCCGGGGCAAAGCGCGTGATCGCTCTCGTTACCCATGGGCTATTCATGCCAGGTTCAGCAGAAGTTCTCGCCGACCCGGCTCTCGATCAGATTATCATAGCCGACGCGGTGTCGCCGTTCCGGCTCGATCTCCCCGAGCAGAATAGAAAGCTCGTTATTTTGCCTGCGGCACCCTTGCTCGCCGAAACGATTTGCCGCCTGCACGAAGAGCGCAGCCTGACCGATCTTATGGTGTTCTAAGGTAAGCTTCGAGCTTTCGTGCGCTCCCAGTGGCCAATTTAAGATAAGTGGCACAAAGTCGCGGCCATTTTTCCGGCGTGCGCGGATGATCTTCCAAAAGATGCGCGATAGCGAGTCGAGCGCGTAAGGTGGCGCGGTGACAGCGATAGAACGTAAAAAGCTCATCGGCCGGCCCGTCGCGCAGCAGATGCTTCATCCGTCGCTGGATATAACTGCCCGCCCAGCTTGCTCCGAGCCGCTCACATTCGAGACTTAGAAAGGCGATCTCGTCGAATGGATCGACGATACGAAGCCGGGAATTAAATTCGAGACAGTCGATGACCCTGACCTTGTCGTCGAGCCAAATATGTTCGGGACGCAGATCACCATGTCCATCCACGATGTGGCGATGGCGTAGACGTGCGGTGATCAGGTGCCCCCGCTGCCGCAGAAATCGACGTTGCGCTTGATCAATACGCTGCACCAGGCCTGCTGGAATTCGGAATCGCGGGTCAAGCAGAACGCGTTTGTTGTAGGCAAGACTTTGCATCCAACCGGCAAGATGGATCGCAGGTGAGAGAAATACCGGCGTCGCTACACGATAGAACCCGGCCAGCGTCTCGACCAACCGGTCGAGTTGCATATACTCGAGACGTCGGTTTTCGATCATGAGATCGAGCATAAAGCGCTCATCGAGTCGCTTCATCATCACTAACCAGTCGACCGGCGTGCCACCCCCACCGACCCACAGCCGACCCTCGTTCTCGGTGAGCGGCACTACTTTAAGATAGATGTCTGGTGCCAATCGCCGGTTAAGCCGCAACTCAGCACGGCAGGCAGCCTCACGCCTTTCCAGCGTGGAAAAGTCGAGATACGGAAAGTGGACCGGTTTCTTGAGCTTGTAGACCCGGTCGCCGGCGAGGAATACCCACGACATGTGGGTTTCCCGGCACAAGACATCCGGCGGCATAGGATCGTAAGCGTTTCGCCGACTGAGAAAGTCGACTTTTGCTGCAAGCGCGCGCTCGGCGCCCAGAATCGCAAGTCCGTGCACGGGCCGCTCCCGCTGGCCATTGAAATTTAACTCATTTCCGCCCGTTCGGATTGATTCCGGTCAAATCGACAGGCTGCGCTTCCGGGCATATTTGCATAGATTCAAGGAAAGCGTGGTCATGTCTGCGCCCGTTGCTGCACGCCAAACGCGCCAGGACCTCGACCGTGAGGTGGCTATTGGCAGCCTTCAGCTGTCCGGCCATCTCCGGCTCCCGGCATCTGCCGCTGCACTGGTGATTTTCGCACACGGCAGCGGCTCGAGCCGTTTTAGTCCCCGCAACAGGGCGGTGGCCGAGGCACTAAACGCGCAAGGCATGGGAACCCTGCTTTTCGACCTTCTCACCACCGACGAGGAGCAAGACCGTGCCAATGTTTTCGACATTAGCCTCCTTTCCGAACGGTTGGTTGATGTCGTCGACTGGATCGATGCCCAACCTGAACTTGCGGGCCTGCCCTTGGGGCTCTTCGGAGCAAGCACTGGCGCGGCTGCGGCCTTAGTGGCTGCGGCAAAACTGGGTTCACGAATTGGTGCCGTGGTGTCGCGTGGCGGCCGCCCCGACCTCGCCGGCGCGGCCCTGGAAAAGGTCAAAGCCCCTACTCTGCTTATCATCGGCGGATTCGACTCTGGCGTGATTGAGCTGAACGAACAGGCATATGCGCAGCTGATCGTAACGAAATCGCTCGAGATCGTTCCCGGCGCGACCCACCTTTTTCCAGAACCCGGCGCGATGGAAGCCGTGATCGTGCTCGCCGCACGCTGGTTCTCGGCGCATTTGACCACCCCTCGGCGATCCACTGCTGTATAACTCGCGGAGCCTTGTATGCCTTTCATCGATCGCTTCGACGCCGGCCGTCAACTCGCGGACGCGCTGGCTTCCTACAAGAAGAAAAAACCAGTGGTGTTGGCTTTGCCACGCGGCGGCGTCCCAGTCGCCGCGAAAATAGCGGAGGCACTCGATGCACCGCTCGATTTGATCCTTGTTCGTAAAATCGGTGTGCCATTCCAGCCAGAGCTCGCTATGGGAGCTGTTGTCGACGGCCCAACGCCGTCGATCGTACGCAACGAAGATGTTATCAGCCTCGCGGGCGTGAGCGAAAATGAATTTGCCGCGATACGCGATCGGGAGCTCGCGGAAATCGAGCGACGGCGTAAAACCTATCTTGGCAGTCGCCCGCATCCCGAACTTGCAGCGCGCACTGTTATCGTCGTGGATGACGGCATCGCTACAGGGGCAACTATTCGCGCCGCCTTGCATGCCGTAAGAGCGCGCAAGCCAAGCAAGCTGGTACTGGCCGTTCCGGTCGCACCGACCGATACTTTGCGGAGATTGAAAGGTGAGTCTGACGAGACCGTCTGCCTGGAAGACTATGAAAATTTCGGCGCCATCGGTCTTTTTTATTCGGATTTCCGACAAGTATCCGATGAGGAAGTGATCAAGCACTTAGCTCAACATCCGGTCAAGCAATCAACATCTCTTACAGAGGGATCATAAGGCATATATCCTCCGCTACCGGCCAAAGGGCGTTCGAGGACCCGTAAGATGAACCCTTCAAGTAGCGCCCTGCTCACCGACCTCTATCAGATGAACATGATCCAGGCCTATCTGGATCATAACGAAACCAAGACCGCGGTGTTCGAATTTTTCGTGCGTAAATTGCCAGCGCGGCGCGGCTTTCTGATCGCTGCAGGACTCGAGCAAGCGATTCAATTTCTTGAAAATATGCGCTTCTCTCGCGAGGAAATCGAGTGGCTCGCCAGCACTCGCCGGTTTGAAAAGTCTTTGCTCGACCGATTGTCAGACTTTCGTTTCACTGGCGACGTTCATGCCGTTCGAGAGGGTCGAGTTTTCTTCGCAAACGAGCCGATTCTGCGGATTACTGCCCCGATGCCGCAGGCACAGCTTTTGGAAACGCGGTTGATCAATCTCTTACATTTCCAGACTCTGATCGCCTCAAAGGCGGCGCGCATGGTGCTAGCTGCGCCCGGGAAGCTCCTGGTCGATTTCGGCTTGCGCCGCGCGCACGGCGCGGAAGCGGGCCTGATGGCGGCCCGCGCGAGCTACATAGCGGGCTTTGCCGGAACTGCGACCATACTCGCCGAAAAAATGTTTGGCATTCCGACATACGGCACGATGGCACACTCTTTCGTAGAGGCTTACGACACCGAAACTGCCGCATTCGAAAGCTTCGCTCACTCGAGGCCGCAGAATCTCACACTATTGATCGACACCTACGACACCGAGACGGCGGCGCGAAAGGTTGTCGCTCTGGCGCCACAGCTTGCTGCCGCAGGCATCAAGATTTCCGCAGTGCGGCTCGACAGCGGCGATCTGATCCCCCTGGCGCGCAACGTGCGGCGCATTCTCAATGACGGCGGTCTTTCGCATGTTTCAATCTTCGCAAGTGGTGGTCTCGATGAGGACTACGTCGCCAAAATCGCTCGTGCCGCTGCCCCGATCGACGGGTTCGGTATTGGCACTAGCCTTACGACGTCCTCCGACGCACCGGCACTCGACTGCGTCTACAAGCTCCAGGAATACGCCGGGCTGCCACGCCGCAAGCGCTCGTCTGGAAAAGCAACCTGGCCTGGGCGTAAGCAGGTGTGGCGGCGATACGGACCAGATGGACGCTTGGCCGGAGATATTCTTTCCATCGAATCTGACTCGCATCCTGGCGAGCAACTAATTGAACCCATCATGAAAGATGGCCTCCGCCTCCGCCCTGCCCCGACACTGGCCGAGATCCGAGCGCAGGCCAAAAATGATCTGGAACGCCTGCCCGAACCCTTGCGCGAACTCGAGCCGGACATGACCTACTCGGTTGAAGTGGCGGACGCCCTGGTCAAACTTGCCGTCGAAGTCGATCAACGTCTGGCACAAAGCGAAGGGATCGCCCTTTGACAGAAAGGTTCACGGCCGGCGAGCAGGACGTACTCTTGGTTGTCGACATCCAGAACGATTTTTGCCCGGGCGGTAGCCTGGCGGTGCCGCGCGGTGACGAAGTCGTGCCTGTGATCAACGCGCTGGCAACGAAGTTTGCCCATGTTGTGCTGACGCAGGACTGGCACCCGCGCGGGCATTTGTCGTTTGCGTCTTCGCACGCCGGCACCCAGCCGTTCCGAACGATCAACGTTGCCTACGGCCCACAGATCCTGTGGCCGGATCACTGTGTCCAGGGGACTGTCGGTGCCGCCTTTCGCAACGACTTGAATATTCCCCATGCTGAATTGGTGCTGCGCAAGGGTTACCACCGTAACATCGATTCCTATTCGGCATTTTATGAAAACGATCGCAAAACCGCGACGGGGCTGGCCGGTTATTTGCGTGAGCGCGATTTCAGCCGGGTTTTTCTGGCCGGTCTCGCATTCGACTTCTGCGTCCGTTACTCGGGCGAAGACGCACGGCGCGAAGGCTTCGAGGTAGTCATTTTTGAAGATGCTTGCCGCAGTATCGACGTCGACGGTTCTGCGGCTGCAACACGAGAACAATTCAAATTGCTTGGCATCCGCTGCGTTTCGGCCGAAACAATAAATAGCAGCAAGCCCATGCGCTTATAAGGTCCAGAGGTTGATATGCGTCAAAATACAAGTTGGCTCCGTTTAGTATTTTTCGACCGCCTTTGCTGCACGAATTTCAATGAGGCGCTCGAATGGACTCACCAATTCCGCTCATTGCGGCATGGAGGCATCGATGAAAGTCAAATTGCAAATTACCAAGAATGGAACCGAGCTCTACACTGGCCTTCATAACATCAAAGACTCAGAAAGTTTTGGGAGAGCCTGTGCCGACGCATGGCAACAGATCCAGCGGACACAGTTGAATCGCGAAACGAGCATCGGAGCCGTATTGGAGCACGTAAACGACAGCGTCATTGACCAATTGGACGGCGCGTCGATTAGTGTGACCAAGGTCTGATAAACAGCATGTCGGGCCCGCCTTTTTGGTGACGCTTTTTAGGAAACCCCCATCATCCCTTGATGCAGATCAGCGGGCGCAGACGCGCAATGCGGCGCGCAAGCCCCGCATGCTCCGCGGCAGCAACAACAGCGGCGACGTCCTTGTAGGCGCCGGGCGCCTCCTCAGCGATACCGCGTGTCGATGGGCTTCTGATCAAAATGCCTTGCGTCCGCAAATCATCCTGGATCTTGCGCCCGCTCCATTGTTTGAGCGCGGCGTGGCGGGACATCGCACGGCCTGCACCGTGGCAGGCGGACGAGAATGCCTTCTGCTCGGCCGAGGCCTCGCCGGCCAGAATATATGAGCCAGTGCCCATGCTGCCGCCGATCAATACCGGCTGGCCGGCCGAACGCAGAGTCACCGGCAGGCTTTCGTGGCCGGGACCGAAGGCGCGTGTTGCACCCTTGCGATGAACAAACAGCTGGCGGCGCTTCCCATCAACCAAATGCGGCTCGACCTTGCAGGTATTGTGCGAAACATCGAATAGCAGGCTCAAACCCTTGTCGGGGAAGAAATGCGCGAAGACTCGCCTCGCGAAGTGGCCGAGAATTTCGCGGTTTGCGAGTGCGCAATTGATCGCGGCTCGCATCGCGCCGAGATAATGTTGCCCGACGTCCGATGTGATTGGTGCGCACGCGAGCTCGCGGTCAGGAAGCGAGATGCCTGACGCCGACGCGGCGATCACCATGTCGCGTAAATATTCCGATCCGATTTGATGGCCAAGTCCGCGCGAGCCGCAATGAATGGTCACAACGACGTCGTTCTCGGCCAGTCCGTAAATTCCAGCGACTTTGGCATCGAAAATCTCGGCAACCGCTTGGACCTCGAGATAATGGTTGCCGGAGCCGAGCGTACCCATCTCGCGGCGCTGGCGTTCCCTCGCACGTTCCGAAACCCATTCCGGCATGGCCCCGGTCATCGTGCCGTTCTCCTCGATCCGCTCGAGATCGTGGGCTTCGCCCCAGCCACACGCGATCGCCCAGCGCGCGCCGCCCGACAGCATGGCGTCCATCTCAACAGTATCGAGGGTGATCGCGCCGGTGCTGCCTACACCGGCCGGAATCTGACGAAACAGCGAATCCGCCAGTGCCTTCTGAACAGGCAGGATGTCTGCCACTTTGAGTCCGCTGAGCATGGTGCGCACGCCGCAGGAAATATCGAAGCCAACCCCACCGGCCGACACCACGCCGCCCTGATCCGCATCAAAGGCCGCAACACCGCCGATTGGAAAGCCGTAACCCCAATGCGCATCAGGCATCGCATACGATGCCTGCACGATGCCAGGCAGCATCGCGACATTTACTGCCTGCTCGTACACCTTGTCGTCCATGTCGCGGATGAGATTTTCGTCGGCATAGATGATCGCCGGAACGCGCATTGCGCCCTGGGGCTCAATGCGCCACGCGGTTTCATCGACGCGGGTGAGTCGCGCGAGATCCAAGGCTGCGTTTCCTTACACGTCCACGATGCAAGCCGCCGACCAGGTACCGTCCCGATCGGCGGCGACTCTTAACGCCGTAAATGTTGCGCCCTTAGGCTCACAGGCTGGTGCGTGGCGCGCGATGTCGACCGGCTCGCCCCACAGCGTCCCCGTGAGCCGTGTTCCATCTATGGTCACCGCGAAACGCGAGAACAGCATCTTGCGCACGGCCATCTCGTAAATAATGGCGTTGAGCCATTCGACGAATAAGATTTCGAGGTCTGGTGCTGTACATGACACTTCTACCCGAAGATTTGGCTCGATTGCAGCATGGGTAATCACCGCGGTCAGCGCCTGCGCCGCCTGCTCAAATGCCTCTGCCACAGTCTTACCAAATCCGCGCACGCCGACATCGGCAGCATGCGGGAAATGTTCCCATTTTCCCTTTTTTAAAGTCGAGGCGAGTTCGCTCATGGGCGTAGTATTTGCATTTGTGCTTCAAGCCGCCTGCAGGACTTGCCGTTTCAACAGCTTACGAAGGCCGGCCAACGACCGCGTGTTGATCACGTCATCAGATGTAAGCCATGCGCGTCTTGCCTGATCGATGCCGAAACGCATGTACTGAAACGCGTTCACCGAATGCGCGTCGGTTGAAACCGCAAACTTCACGCCTTTGCTCTTCGCCATGTGAGCGTGGACGTCATTCAAGTCCAGTCGGTCCGGCTCGGCATTGATTTCGAGACAGCAATTCAGATCACGCGCTGCGGAAGTCAGCCGGTCCATATCGATCTCATAAGGCTCGCGCTCGCCAATGAGACGGCCAGTTGGATGGCCGATAATTAGAACATGAGGGTTCTGCATCGCGCGAATTATGCGCTCGGTCTGCGCCTCGCGCGGCAAATCGAAGAATGAGTGTACCGAGGCCACAACCACATCCAACTTTGCCAACGTCGGATCCGGCAGGTCGAGGCGGCCATCTTTCAGGATATCGACCTCGATGCCCTTGAGGATTGTGAAGTCCTTCAATTTGTCATTCAGCTTGTCGATCTCACGAATTTGCTGCACGACTCTCGCCGGATCAAGTCCGTGCGACATGGCTATCCGTCGGCTATGGTCGGTGAGAGCCAAATATTCATAGCCGCATGCTTGCGCCGCCAGCACCATTTCTTGTATTGGAGCGGTACCATCTGTCCAGTCTGAGTGAACGTGCAGATCGCCGCGGATATCTTTTACCGCCACCAACTGCGGAAGCTCCCTGGATTGAGCGAGTGCGATCTCGCCGCGGTCCTCGCGCAATTCCGGCGGGATGTAGGTGAGGCCGAGTTTCTCGTAGACCTGCTCCTCGGTTGCTCCGGCGATACGCCGCTTACCCGAAAACAGCCCGTATTCGTTCAGCTTCCACTTGTGCCTGTTCGCAATGCCGCGGAGTGCGATATTGTGCGCCTTGGAACCAGTGAAATATAAAAGCGCCGCACCATAGCTTTGCTCCGGCACTACGCGCACGTCGACCTGAATGCCGGACCGCAAAACCACGGTCGTGCGCGTATCTCCATGGGCGAGTACCTCGCTGACATTCTCGTAAGCAACCAGTCTATCCCCGACAGCGGCGTCATGCTTAGCGGTGACGAGAACGTCAAGATCGCCCACCGTGTCGCGCCGGCGGCGATAACTGCCGGCCACTACCACCCGGCCATAGTCGCGAAGGTACACGACTAGCGCCTCGGCTTCGGCCTCCGCCGTCGCTAGCTTGAAACGTCTGGCTTTCGCCGGCTTTTTGAGCGCCTCTGCGAGTTTCACTTCGGTTACAGCCCCAAACCCGCGCAGCTTGTGAAGGCGGCCGGATTCGATCGCCCGCCGAAGGTCGTCAAGTGTGCGTACTCTCAGTTTGTCGTAGAGCAATTTGATGCGTTTCGGTCCAAGGCCGGGCAACGCCGCCATCTCACCCATCTCTCCAGGCAGTTTTTTCTTCAACGTCTCGAGCAGCTCAAAGCGACCAGTTTTCACAATGTCCGCGATCTTGCCGGCCAGGTCCTTACCGATGCCTGGTAGCTCGGAAAGATCGGTTTCCGCCGTCAGCATACTACGCACACTTTGCGGCAGCCCCTCAATCGTACGTGCGGCGCGGCGGTAGGCGCGAACACGAAACTGGTTCTCGCCCTTGAGCTCCAGCAGATCGGCGGTCTGATCGAACATCGCCGCGATTTCGGCGTTCTGCACCGGCATGGGCTACCTTCTTTCGATCGAGTGCCAAAAGGCTAAAGTGATAAATTTGATCCAATCGAGCCTGTCGGTACATTGACGCAAATCAAACGCAATAAGTTTTTACTCTGTGACCTCTCGGGCAGCGGCTACTGCCAAACCATCAATGCCGAGAGATAGCTCAGCGAAATTTGAGATGCGAAAACACACCGAAATGATCGGATGCAAACTCAAGTCCTTTTTTTCCGTCAAAAACAACGAAACAATCTTTAGGCACCAGATTGCGGCTCACAAAAATGTAGTCAATCCTTTCGTCGATGGTCCACGTCTGCTCGACGTATCTGTTTTTAGGTGAATAGGTAAATCCCGGATTGTTCGGATGGCATTCGGCAAAGACATCACGAAATTGTTCGTCGCTATTCAAGACTGTGCAAACGGCGGGTGAATCCGCAACATCATTAAAATCGCCGCAAAGTATTTTCGCGAGCCCTCTTGGTGTCGGATAGCGCCGCTTGATTATGGCCAGCAGCGCCTTAGCCTGTTTTCTTCGTCCTTCAGTCATTTCCGGCGGATAGGCGAGATGAGTATTAATCACCAATAACGGTCGCCCTTCGATCTGAAATTCCGTCAATATAACGTGTCGCGGCCCAGCTTCCGAGAGTCGCGGTAATGCGGCGCTATTCAATCGGACGACCGGCTGCGAACACAATATGGCCAGGCCGCCTTCTTCCACGTGGTGCGCGAGCCCACACATTTCGGCGACTAGCTCGGCCTGGCTGTGTCCGGATTTCGGATCGCGAGAGACTTCCTGCAGGCATATAATGTCAGGGCGCAATTTCTTGAGCCCGGCTGCGAGAGCGCGATAGCGCGGTTCGAGCGGTTCATTGATATTCCATAGATTTAGGGTCAATACGCCAAAGGTCATGCTGTCGTGCCGACTGGAAGCCCTATCACCGAAAAATAGGCTCCGCCCGCCTTATAGCTTACAAAAGTCAGTTGGTCGTGACGCAATGGCAGTCCTTGACGATGTGTGGAAACGTCGCCTTCATTGAGCGTGTGGATCACGGGGAATGCAGGGGCTCAGGGCAATGCGCCGCATTATTGTCGCTACCGATGGCTCGCCCGGCGCAAATCGCGCGATCGACATGGCTGCATTGTTTGCGAAGACCAGCGGCGCTGATCTTATCATCCTGACGATTGGCGGAAACATTACGGGTGCGCAGCTCAGGGAGCTGGCCGACGCCGCCGGCGATCTCAGCGAGACCCTTGAGGCGGCGGCCAAAAAGATTCTTGGCCAGGCCCGAAAGCGCGCGCTTCGTATTGGTGCTCGCAACATCAAGCTGCAAACCGGATGGGGCGATCCGGCAGAAACCATAATTGATACGGTGCGCCGCGAAAAAGCTGACATGCTGGTCGTCGGGCGGCGTGGACGGGGCCGCTTATCCGGCCTCCTCCTCGGTAGTGTCTCGCAAAAGCTAGCGAGCTTGGCACCCTCCGCCGTTGTGGTAGTTCCTTAGTCACATTTAAACCACTTGTACGGAACAGGTG
>DASWAK010000368.1:0-6239 GCA_036391175.1 Pseudolabrys sp. | reverse complement strand
GCGGCGTGAGCAGCACCGTCTCGTTTGCCGTCTACTTCTTGCCGCTGGGTTCGGCTTTCGCCTTCATTTGCGCTAGCTCGTCGCTTAGCTTCGCCATTGCCGCCTTAAGTGCGGCGATCTCGGCTCGGGCTGCGGTGAGATCACGACCGGCGGCGGTGATCTTGTCTTGTGTTTCGCGGGCCAGCCTAGTAAGCGCCTGCTGAAGAAATTCGACATTGGCCTGCAGGCATCCCGTACGACGCTCCATCTGCTTTTCGGCGGTGCAGGCCTCCATTCCGCGAATGTCCTGAGCGGCTGCGGGCGAAAGCAGCGCCGCGACGAGCAACGCCCCCGTACAGCGCAAAAACAGCGCTACTGTTGGACGGTGATACGAGGGGCAGTCTTTCAACAAAATGTAAGACACGGGCGCATCACTTCTCTCTAGCATGCCGGCGCACGACTTAGTGCGGCATGCGCAGCACGGGCTTGATGGTTTTTCCCGAGCTCGATTCCGCCGCGGCGCGATTTATGTCGGCAAGCGGGTAAAACGTGATCATCTTTTCGACCGGGAAGCGCCCGGCCATGATGTGATCGACCAGTTGCGGGATGAACTCCTGCGGTACGCTGTCACCCTGAATCACCCCACGTACCGTGCGTCCATTTTGCAGGAATGGCGTTTCAAATGAGACTTCAGTGCCTTTACGAGCGCTGCCAAGCAGCACGCAGGTGCCAGCCGGAATCAAGCAATCAACCGCTTCGCGAAACACGGAGGGAAGGGCGGAGGTCTCAAGTGTATAGCGGGCGCCGAGCCCAGTGATCTTTCTGATTTCCGCGACCACATCACTGCGGTCGTTGTGATTGATCGTGTGCGTGGCGCCAAGCTCGCGCGCCAGCGCCAACCGGTGCTCATGCACGTCGACAGCGATAATCGGATCGCAGCCGGCGATCGTCGCCGCCACGAGCCCTGATAAACCAACCGCGCCGACGCCGAACACGACGAAACTGTCCCCCGATTGAGGCTTCATCACATTGAGCACGGCGCCGGCTCCGGTTTGTGCGCCGCAGGCGAGCACAGACACGCTCTCGATCGGTGCGTCGTTCCTCACCTTTACCGCGAAGCGCTTATTGGCAATGGTAAAATTCCCGAACGAAGACTGCTGGAAAAAGGCGCTATAGACCGGCTTGCCATCCTTGGAATGCAGGGTCGATCCATCCGCGCGCGTGCCGTTCATCTTGAGATCAAAAGCGTGCAGGCAATAGCTTTGGCGTTGCGTCTTGCAATTGGGACACTCGCCGCACCAGGGATAGGCCATCACGACATGGTCGCCAGGTTTGAATGTCGTCACCGCGCTTCCGACCGCGCGCACGACGCCAGCCCCTTCGTGGCCGAACACTTTCGGGAACTTCGTCGGATAGTAGGCGTCGCGGCCATGCAAATCGGTTGCGCACATGCCGCTGGCCACGACTTCGACTAGCAATTCGTCGCTTCGCGGATCGCACAGATCGATCTGTTCGATGTTGAACGGGCCAGAGCGTTCATGCACCACGGCGGCGGTGATTTTCATAAGATTGCGCCTGAAGTTAAACGGCGGCGTCAGCGCCCGCTATGCGCGCGGTTGCCGCGGCGAGATCTTCCGGCGCCTGTGCGCCAGAAATCGCGAACTTGCCGCCGAAGATAAAGCAGGGCACACCTTCGATGCCCGCGTCTTTGGCGGAAATCGCTTCCTGCTCGACCTCGGCGACATCCTTGTCACTGGCGAGGGCTTCGCGGATGTCCTCAGCGTCCAGACCAACATCGGCAGCAGCCTGCACCAACACGGCATGGTTGGTCAGGTCGGCGCCCTCGGTGAAATAGAGATCCATCAGCCGCTGTTTCATCTCACCCGCCTTGCCGATGCCTCCTGCCCAGCGGATCAACCGATGCGCGTCGAGCGTGTTGGGCTGTCGGCTGATCTTGTCCATGGCATACGTGAGGCCTTCGGCCGCAGCTGCGGCCGACACGCGTTGTGCTATGGCCTTATAGCGCTCAGCCGAACCGAATTTGGTGGTCAGGTATTGTTGGCGCGAAATCCCCTCGCGCGGAATCCAGTCGTTGAGGAAATAGGGACGCCAGTGCACCTCGACTGGGGTGTCCGGAATGAGTGCGATCGCTTTTTCCAGCCGGCGCTTGCCGATGAAGCACCACGGACAAACGACATCGGAAACGACATCGATGCGGACGGGTTGTTGACTGGACATGGCTGGCTCCTCTTCGGGGCCAGCCTAAAACGCCGTCTACTGCGCCGCAACCATGCGGCTGCCCATCACCCGCATCATGAGCGTATCGAGCGTGTCGCCGGCCTTCAGCGTTGCGAGCGTCACGTTGGCGGTGAGCGGTTCGGCAGTCCGCCGGGGCGTCAGCATGGTGTCCTTGAGAGTGCCCGCGATGCGGCGGACAATCACGTGGGTACTGCGCAAATCCGTTTGGGTAAAGACGACCAGGATCGCGCCGTCCTCATCGCGGGTCGCGAAGTCAATATTGCGGATTAGGCGCGTCATGAGCCGCGCAGCATCGAGGCCTGTGCACTCGTCAGTTGCGCCGTCGAAGGAAAAACGCGCGACGGACAGAGGCATGCTGCGGTCGGAAGCTTCTACCATCACCTCGCTCAAATCGCGCCGGAATGACTCGCGCGTGAGCAAACCGGTCTCGGGGTCGAACATACCCTCAGTGTCGAGCGACTTGAGCATGCGCTTGAGTCGGGCCTCGAACGCGCGCATGCGCACCAGAGGTACCATCCGCGTGACTAGCCGCTCTGGATCAACGGCGACCTGATCGATGTTGGGCAGAGCTTCGGCAAAGTCCGGCGGAGCCTCGCCAATCAGCGCAACGGGAATGTCACGGAAGCGAGGTTCTTGCGCCAGCACGGTGAGGAATGCCTCGACCATACGTGAAGAGAAACCATCGCCGACGACAATGCCGTCAATATCGCGGGCATTGAGATGCCTGGCTGCTGCTTCAACGCTGAGCGCACCGGCAACCCTGACACGCTCGCCCATGGCGACGCTGAGCATAGGATAAAGCGGGCCACGGCCGGCAATCAGTACAGTTGCATCGTCGAGTGCGTCGCCAACCGGCAACATTGGCAATCGGCCACCGTGAGAAGCGAACAGCTCAATGCGGCGCAGCATAGTGGCGTGGAGCGCGCGCACCCGCATTGCTGATTGGAGGCGCACGAGCAGCCGCTCAACAGGCAGCGCAGCGTCGGCGGGCAGGCCAATCGGGACCGCGGCATGTTCTTCACCGCGCACGCGCGCTATGACCGGAACGATCGGCCCATTGACGGTTGCGATCTGCAGGCAAAACATGCGCGCCGACGCATCGTTTGCAGGCGAGCCAGGCTCGGCAATGACAACGGCGGACGGCTTGACCGTCAGGAACGCGGCCGGTGCATCAGCCCATGTTGTTTCGACGATCGGAAAGGCGCCAGCCGCGCTCAGCGCTTCGACCAGCTCGGCCGCCGGTTGCTCGGCGACCACGATCAGCGGACCTTGAAGCGACATCAGAGCGCACGCGAGGTTTACAGAATATGCGTGACCCTAGATGAGCGCTGTTAATACCAAGTCAACGACAAGCCAAAAATTACGCAGATTCAGGAGCGCCACGCGGCACAAATGCCCCCGATATCAGCGGATTGATACCTTGCGCCTGCAATTTGGCGCGAAGGGTCGCGCGGTCAGCCGCGGCCCCAGCAAAGCGCTGGCCAAGATCGCTATCGGGCAATGCGACAAGTGTCGCATCCAGATCGGCATCAGCGACCAAGGCATCGATTAGGTTTGTACGGAAACAGTAGCCGCCGACAGCTATGGTGCCGGACGGCGGCGCAGTGATGGTCAGCGTTTGACCGTTTCTGTCGAGGCGGCAAGCAAATCCGGTATCAACATATTCCGCGCTGTCAGGCGACAGGCGTGAGGGGTGAGCACTCTTGGCACCCGGAGCGAAGGCGTGGACCGAAACCATGCGCCCCCGCAGTGCCAGCGTGCCGACGTCGCTGCGGGCGGTCTCGATCACGACAGGCGCGCCTGGAGCGCGGTGTGATGAATTGACCACGCCGTGCCGGATAGCGGTCGGCAATCGATTTTCACCACGACGCGCGGCGACGAGACCGATCTCGCCAAAGCTCGCCACGTCCACGAGCGTCGGTTTGCCATGCCATGGTTTGGCTGACGTCAGCCGTTCAGGCGCACGCCAGAGCGCGACGATCGTGCGGTGCGCCTCCCGGAGCAGGCCCGCCTCAGCGACCGATGCAAGCGCGGACGCAGGCAACACGACTGTCCCGCCCGTTAAAGAGCCAGATTGCGCGTCGAAGGCATCTGGATCGAAACCGTGATGCAGATGCAGCGCGCCGCCCGACAGCAGCCAATACACCAGGGTGAGGGCGAGGCCTGCAAAAGAACCGATTGGAATCGTCGAGAGCAGCGACGTGTCAGCTTCTGCGCCGGCCTCCAGAAACGTCTCGAGGCCGGCGGCGAGGAGTTCTACGTGACTACGCACTATTGGTACCAATCCTTTGGCATCGAGGCCAAAAGTAATGGCCGCAACATGCGCAGCAGCCGGACCTGGCCTGATGTAGGGTGCCGCGACATCGACGCTACCGGAGGCGAACACCTCATCGAGAGACACGATACCGTCAGGCAAATTAGCGCCGAAGCTGCAGACATGGCGGATCGGAAACAACTCGACCGCCGCTTGCATCGCCAACTCGGCATGCGCGGTCGTTCCGATACGCGGAAGGGTTACGATGGCTTTTGCGTTGACACGGCGGAGTGCCTCTACAATGTCCTGCTGGCGCCACAGCAGAGGGATCGGTACCGCAATCATGCCCGCGCGAAGAACGCCCAAAAATGCAACGATACTTTCCACCGTATTAGGCAGTTGCATCGCCACGACGGTATCGGTCTGCAATCCAAATCCACGCAATTTTTCGGCTAGCGCGGAGATCGCGCGGTCCGTCTGCGCGAAGCTCAAGGTGCGCGGCGCGCCCTCGGTGAAATCTTTGCGATTAGGGGGATCGGCGAGGGCAAGCGCGTCGGGATCGCGCACGCTGACACGCCTGAATAGGTCGTCGAGTGTGACAGCAGTGTCGGCCGTTCGGCTGACCTCGCCGAGGATCATGGGCAAAGCCTCAAGGCTATAGGTCCTTCTGCCACCAGGTTTCCGGCAAGTACCCGAAAAGCGAAGTACGCGAGGGATGCTCGATTCGCGTCCAGCGCGCCACCCACTGCACGGGCGGAAAGTAAAGCGGGACGACGTAGAATCCGGACAGCAGAACGCGGTCGAGTGCGCGCGTGGCGGAGACAAAATCCGATCGATTCGTAGCGGCGAGCATGGCAGCGATCATGGCGTCGGCCGCCTTCGACTTGACGCCCATATAATTGCGGCTTCCTTGCTCATCAGCGGCTGCTGACCCCCAATAGAACAGTTGTTCGTTGCCCGGCGACAGTGACTGCTCCCAGCGGTATTCCATCATGTCGAAATCAAAGCCGATGCGGCGCCGTTCAAATTGCGTGGCATCGACGGTCCGCACCCGCGCCTCAATTCCAGCGCGCTTGAGATTGCGCGCGAAGGCGAGCGCGAGCCGCTCCTGGTCGCGGGTCGTGGTGAGGATCTCGAACGACAATGGCCGGCCGCTGCCGACACGGACCAGCTGCGTGCCTTTGAGTTCATAACCAGCGGCCTTGAACAGCACGAAGGCGCGGCGGAGTGTGTCGCGGTCGCGACCTGAGCCATCGGTCACAGGCGGGGACCAGGTGCCATCCATGATGTCGGCACGCACCACATCCGGAAACGGCATCAGTAATTCCCGCTCGCGCGCATTGGCGGCAACGCCATGCGCCGACAGATCGCAGCCGTCGAAATAGCTCGCGGTACGTTTGTAAAGATCGAAAAAATAGTTGTGGTTCATCCACTCGAAATCAAACAATTGCAGGATGGCCTCGCGCACGCGCACGTCCGCAAACATCGGCCGCCGCGTGTTGAACACGAGGCCCTGCATACCCTTCGGGAGTCCGTAAGGCAGGTCCTCCTTGACCACGCGGCTTTCGCGCAGTGCCGGAAAATTATAAGCCGTTTGCCAACGGCCGGGGTCGGTCTCCACCCGCAAATCATAGAGACCTTTCTTGAACGCCTCGAAGTGCGTGTTGCCGTCGCGGTAGTAGTCGAAGCGGATCGTGTCGAAATTCCATAGACCGCGGTTGATCGGCAGATCGCGACCCCAATAGTT